>NZ_JBCNFP010000097.1:0-61806 GCF_050481165.1 Paenibacillus cisolokensis | reverse complement strand
TAAATCACCGGACTTTTAAATAATTCTGTTGGAACAATAAACCCGTTTATGGATACCAAATTGTTAAACGGATTGCTTTGCTGCGACCTCTGTGTGGCAAACTCATTATTGAAATAGTCCATTTTGAACATATCCCGTAACAGCTTGGATTTTTGCGAAGTGGTGCTTTGGGCTACACCGAAGTGCGCGCATATATCATGAACAGTTGCATAGGGCTGGAAGCTCTTATCAAACAGAAAGTTAACTGTTCCGATTGCATGAATAATCCCTGCCGCCCAAACCTCCAACTTGCCTGACATAAATGGAACCGTGCGCTTGCGTCCTAGCTTTTCCACCATTTTCATAGACAATTGTTCATATTCTTCGTCCAAATATTCTTGACAAAAACTTCTAACTAATTGGAGCAGCCGTTCTTTTTTCTCGAGCATTTTGGGATCTTTCATTTTTCCTCGACCCTCCTTTGCTATATCAAAGTTTACCATATTGTTTTCTCAGATGATATAATAAAGGCGAGGTGAAGCCGATGAAATGGGAAGAGATTGCCGAACAGCATCCGAGCCGTTTTGTGTTGGTGGAGGCGATTAAAGCCAACTCCGATAACCGCGTACGCCGTCTTGAAGACATGGCGGTTATTCAGGATTACGATAACCCGCAAGAAGCTTGGAGCGGATACAAACATTTTCATAAACTGTATCCGACACGCGAGCTTTACGTATTCCATACCAGCCGAACCGATGTTGAAGTTGTTGAAGAGTTCTTCTCAGGAATACGGCAGCGCATATGAAGATATGGCTCCAGCATGGCTTGCCTATCGTCTCATTGACCTTGACTTATAACGACCAATCTATTGTTTTACCGAACGTCCTGTTTGACACAGGCTGTGCGGCAACGGTATTTGATACCGATTTGCTTGCTCACATCGGCATTTACATTGATTTCATAAACGGCAGAGCCAAACGCATGTATGGAGTTGGCGGAACAAGCGAGATCTGCTATGAGCAGGTCATCCCTAAGCTTCAAATTGAACATATTCCTTTAAATGATTTTCCTGTCCAACTTGGAACTGTTCAAGAAAGTTATGGCTTTGACGGCATACTTGGCATTGATTTTATGATGAGGGCCAAATGCAAAGCCGATTTTGAAACGATGCAGTTTGATTTCTCCAATTAAAACAAGCGACGCCCTGTTATCGGACAATCGCTTGTTTTTTGCTATCTGTGTGACAACTCAGTCTCTTCTTCGCACGCCGGCTCTTGCAGCGGCAAACCGAAGGCCGTCACAACCTGAATATCGCCCGAACGGTCCACTGTAATTTGCGAAAGCAGTTTTTTTAGAACAAGCTGCATCTCGTCAAAATGGTCAAAATCAAGGTCCAACAGCTCATCCAGCATATCTGCAACATTTTCATAAAGCTCGGTTAAATCAGAATTTTTACGCAGCTCCTCGGCGGCTTCCGCCAATCTTCTCTCGAATTGAACAATTTCTTTTTCGTAAAAGCTTTTCTCCAGGCGATACTGCTCCTCGTCCAGAAGCTGCCCGGACATTTTCTCGCGGCGCAATTCGAACAGACACTGGCGGTTCTCGGCAATTCGCTTCTGCAGTGTTCGAATTTCGCTCTCCAGACCGGATTGATCGATTCGGATGAGTCCTTTATGTTTTTCCAGCAGCTGCTCGGCGGATGTAATGCTTCGGAGCGCGCTCGACAGAATGCCGATCAGTTCATCGCGAAACGGATAGTAGGGTAGCCAAAAATCGTTGATGCATCCGGCTTCCCCCTGCCTGCGTCTTCTGGAACAGACGAGATAGCGATATTCTCTGCCGTTTTCATCCGTTTTTTTACTTTTGGACTTCATACTGACCATGGATGAGCCGCAATGCGCGCATGTTATCATGCCGGCGAAAACGTTAATTTTTTGTCTGATGCCGCCACGCTCGCCGCCCCCTCGTTCCAATCGCAACATCTGGGCCAGCTGAAAGGTGTCCTCGTCGATAATCGCTTGATGCGTAATGATTTTATTGGCATAACGCCACTCGCTTTTCGGCTTTTGCACCAGCACCTTTTTGCGCTCGGATGTATCGTTTACGTTCGTATAGATCTTTTTCGTCTCGTATTTGGAGGAGCGGTTTTTTCCGATGTATGCTTCGTTTTGAAGGATGCGCTGAACTGTCGTAACTCCCCATACGCCGCCTTTGGGAGAGGGTATGCCTTTGTGATTCAAGTAGGTGACAATGGCTTTCTCGCCCATCTTATTGGCGGTATAAAGCCGAAAAATGGTGCGCACGACTTCCTTCTGCCGCTCATCGGGCACCAGAACTTTAAGCCCGTTTCTGATTTCCCTGACGTACCCGTAAGGCGGACGGCTTCCCGTAAAATTTCCTTTCAGCGCCGATTCGCGCTTGCCCCGGCGAGAGCTGCGGCTGATTTGTTCGCTTACGGACTGGTTGACGCTCGATATAATCGAAAACAGCATTTCGTCGTCTCTGTCCGAATCGTAATGATCGTCGATGGAGATCAGTCTGATGTTGAGCGCGTTGACCATTTTTCGCTTCAGATTGATGGAGTCTCCGATGTCGCGGGCAAAACGGGAGAGCGCCGCAAAAATAATGACTTGAAAAGCGCCTCGCCGGGCATCTCTGATGACTTGCTGAATCGCTTGCCTGTCCGTTATGTTCGTCCCCGATTCCCGGTCTTCATAAATAATATCCTCGTCCGTTTCCCATCCCATATCTTCGGCATAATGCTTGCAAGCAGCAATCTGATGTTCGGGGCTGTCTTTCTGGCTTTCTTTTGTCGTGCTGACACGGACGTAGATGGCCGCTTTTGTCATGCTCGATCTTCCCCTTATATAAAAAAGAAATCCTACCGGCCGAATCACGATGGTGCCGGAAGGATTGCGGAATGGTCTCCAGGTTTATATGAAACAGGCTCAAATAGACGGATCATTACAATGATAACACGGCACGTCCTCAAGCCGGGATTTTTTTTACACGATCATGGTTGATTTGAAACGCATCGGTATGTTTGCGAACTACCTGTCTGGCGAGTTCGTCGATCAGCTCGTTGAGATTGCCCTGTCCTGCTCGAATATGAATGCGGTAACGTTTTTTTACGAACACATGGCATTCTCCTCCCATCCGGTTTTACCATTCATTTTTATGTGGCACCGATCTTGTATCATAACCGAAACATTTTCCAGAATGGAAAAGCGCTTTGCAAGGAACAATTTCCTCATAAAATACTTTCCGCCATCTCAACAGATCTCAACTTAGGTGTGCATCAAACCCCGTCTCCTTGGAGATGTGGTTACGGACCGTCTTTTCGCTAATAAACAACTGCTGTGCGATATCACGGGTTGTTTTGTCCTGTACCAGCAACTCGAATACCTCGCGTTCGCGATGGGTCAACAGAAATTTGTTCTTGTGGTCGCTTCCCTTCAAAATGTCACCCCTCCTTGCCCGGGTTTTTATAGTTAAACAAGGCCAAGGGATACAGTCAAATTATTGTATGAAATGCGGGAAGCTATGGTGCGGTGCATAGAAAGAAATGGGCAAATGCCGCAACAAAACGGCATCGGCCTGTATAATCGGCCGATGCCGTCCTATTGCGTTATTGAAATACCGGCTTCGAACCGGCTTTCGGATTGACCGCAATGCCCGTATTGGCCGGAAACAGCCGTTCCACCATGGCATTGAACTGCGGTAAGCGACCCTGAATCGGACGCCCTGCGTTAATGTCCTCCATAAACTGTTTCATTCTGCGGACGAATTCAGGGTTGGAGGAGATATATGCCGTTTGGATATGAGGTGCCGTCCGCCTGATTTCCCTGGCGATTTTCCGCTTCAGCTCCGCCGTCAATCCGGCATCCTGCGCGGCTTCTTTCGTAGCGCTGCCCATATAGCCGGTCCGGTTATCGGCCCCGTATCCCGCTCCGAAGTTCAGTCTGTTGCCAATCCGCATGTCGAGACCGCTCTTTATTCGATTCCCGCTAGCTCCCTGATTTTGCGATTGCGCTGCAGCGCCGTTCTCCAGCGTTACCGCGACATAAGCGTTTCGGTCGGTAAGCATGACGTAAGAAGTATCGATGCCTTGTATTCGGTTAATGCGCTCGGCGAGTCCCCGGTCCATCTCGAGCCGGTAATTCCGATGCTGCCCGACGATGTTGTTGCTGTTCAGGCGGCGCCCGTATTGCCGGTTCATTTCGTTCAACTGGTCGTCCGCGAACCGCTTGTTCATGATCAGATTCCCGTTCGCATCGCGGCGGACAGCGTTAGGTCGGATATTGCGGTTGCCCAGATCCCCTTGCTTCTCCATGCAACCGGACAACATTGCGCTCAGAACGACGCCGGCTGCGAGTGCGACCCATCTGCGCTTCATGTGCCACCCTCCAATATCATCTTGTAATCAGGCCCTGGCCTTTTTTTATGGTTTGCAAAACGGTTTGGACCTATGCCGGCCAAAGGCTGGCATAAACGATGCGGGGAGGGGCGGATAATCTGCACTGGACAATCCGCATTATCGTCTGATCATGTCATTTTTCGTTTAGGGTGCCCGCTCCGCAATCGACTTATGCGCCTTTGCGAAAAACGTTGACACCTTTCACCCACGGTGGTAATATAAATGCCATAAATACTAGTTTGCTCATCGGATTAATGAAATATCGAATGGCTCGACCGGACAATCGGAGGCCTCTCTTGTTCGCTTCATGCGCGAATCGAGGGAGGTCTCTGTCTTTTTTCTGGAATGTCCGATGACAACACAGACTGGGAAGGAGAAAAAAATTATGAGCAAAGCCGTTATGATCTCCGGCAGTCCGAACCCGGGCTCCAGACTGACCGGACTGACCCGTTACGCGGAGCGACGCCTGCAATCCGCCGACGCATTCGGAGGCTATATCGACGTCTCCGCCTTGCCTGCGGAGGATCTCGTCCGCGCCGCCTTCGACAGCCCGGCGATCGCCGGTGCCCACGCTTTGGTCACGGAAGCCGATGCGATCGTGATCGCCAGCCCGGTTTATAAAGCGTCCTACACCGGCGTGCTGAAAACATACCTGGACCTGCTTCCGCAAAAAGCGCTTGCCGGCAAAACGGTCACGCCGCTCTTTATCGGCGGGACGATCGCCCATCTGCTCGCCATCGATTACGCCTTGAAGCCGGTGCTTGCCGCGCTCGGCGCCAATCGGTTCACCAGCGCGGTGTACGCCGTCGATTCCCAGATCGTCCGAAGCGATCGGCCGGACGGAGAACTCGAATTTACGCTGGATACCGAGCTGCAAACGCGGCTTGACGCCGTATTGGACGAACTTCTTCTTGAGCTGGGAGCGGGGACGCATGCTTAGACGAAAACGTTCCGGCAGACCGGGGTTTGCGATTATCGCTTTCCTGAGCTTGTCGCTCGCGCTGGCAGCCTGCGGCGCGGAAGCGGGCAAAGGCGGGGCCGAGACCGAATCGGCCTCCGGCGGCAAATCGTCCGGCGCAGATGTTACGGTCCGCATCGGTTACCAGAAGTACGGCACGATCAATATTTTGAAAGCGGACGGGGCTCTTGACCGAAAGCTGGAAGAATCGGGCGTCAAGGTCGAGTGGACCGAGTTCCCCGGCGGCCCCCAGCTCCTCGAAGCGCTCAATGTCGGCAGCATCGATATCGGCCATACCGGCGAAGCTCCTCCGATTTTCGCGCAGGCGGCAGGAGCGCCGCTCGTCTATCTCGCGCACGAGCCTGCCAGCCCGGCGAGCGAAGGCATTCTGGTGCCGAAGGACTCGGATATCCAGTCCGTCGCCGATTTGAAGGGGCGAACCGTTGTGCTGAACAAAGGCTCCAACGTCCATTATTTGCTCGTCAAGCTGCTGGAAAAGGCCGGCGTCGATTATCAAGATATCGATGTGAAATATCTCCCTCCGGCGGATGCGCGGGCCGCGTTCGAAAAAGGCAGCGTCGACGCCTGGGTCATCTGGGATCCGTTCCTCGCCGCGGCGCAGACGGCTACCGGCGCGAGACTGCTCGCCGACGGTACGGATGTCGTCTCGAACCATGAATTTTATTTGGCTTCCCGCCCATTCGCCGAGAAGCACCCCGATATTATCGAGACGCTGCTGGAGGAAGCGAACAACATCGATACCTGGGCCAAGGACAATCCGACGGAGCTCGCCGAAATGCTTTCTCCGCAGCTCGGCATCGACGTCGAGTCGCTGGAGCTTGCGGCAAAGCGCAGAACGTACGGCGTCCAGCAGATCGACGAGAAGCTGGTCGAAGCCCAGCAGCAAATCGCGGATACGTTCTTCGCACTCGGGCTCATTCCGAAGGAAATCGACATTCAAGACGCGATTCTGAATCAAGGGAGCGAATGACAATGAAGGCTTTCTGGTTTATTCCGACCCATGGCGACGGCCGTTATCTTGGCACAAGCTATGGCGCCCGCGCCGTCGACGCCGACTACATGCAGCAAATCGCCAAAGCCGCGGACAGGCTCGGCTACGAAGGCGTTCTGATCCCGACCGGCAGCTCCTGCGAAGATCCGTGGATTGCGGCCGCTACCCTCATTCCGGAAACGAAACGCCTCAAATTTCTCGTCGCCGTTCGTCCCGGACTTATGTCGCCGACGCTCGCCGCCCGCATGTCGGCGACATTCGACCGGCTGTCCGGAGGCCGCCTGCTCATCAACGTCGTGGCCGGCGGCGACCCCGTCGAGCTGGCCGGCGACGGGCTATTTCTGGAACATGACGACCGCTACGGCTTGACGGATGAATTTCTGGACATCTGGCGGCGTGAGCTGAGCGGTGAAACCGTTCATTTCAAAGGCGATCATCTGCGCATCGAAGGCGGCCGCATCCTTTATCCGGCGATTCAGCAGCCGTATCCGCCGCTATGGTTCGGCGGCTCTTCGTCCGCGGGGCAAGAAGTGGCCGCGAAGCATGCGGACGTATATTTGACCTGGGGAGAGCCGCCGCACGAGGTGGCCGAGAAGCTTGCCAGCGTGCGCAAGCGGGCGGAAGCGCATGGACGCGACGTTCGCTTCGGCATCCGTCTGCACGTCATCGTCCGGGAGACGGAAGAAGAAGCGTGGCAAGCAGCGGATGAGCTGATCAAGCATCTCGACGACCGGACGATCGCCGAAGCGCAGCGCATTTTTGCCCGCTTCGACTCCGTGGGGCAGAAGCGGATGTCGCGGCTTCATGGCGGCGGCCGCTCCGCGCTGGAGATCAGTCCGAACCTGTGGGCCGGCATCGGCCTCGTGCGCGGCGGCGCCGGCACGGCGCTGGTCGGAAGCCCGGAAATTGTCGCCGAACGGATGAAAGAATACGCCGCCCTCGGCATCGATACGTTCATCCTGTCCGGCTACCCGCATCTCGAGGAAGCTTACCGCACGGCCGATTTGCTGTTTCCGCATTTGCCGCTGGAACGTCCCGCAGAGCCGAACGGCCCGTCCTCGATCAGCCCGTTCGGCGAGCTGATCGCGAACGAAGTCCGACCGGCTCCCCGGGCATCCGCGCACTGAGAAAGGAGCGGTCCGCATGAATGGCAACAAGGTGCGGCGTCTGCTCCGCCGTCCGAACCGGTCGCTTCCCTGGTACATTCCGCTCGCTTTACTGGCGATCTGGCAGCTGTTCGGCAGCCTCGGATGGATTCCCGAGCGCACGCTGCCGGCGCCCGATCAAGTGCTGTCTGCCGGCTTCCGTCTGCTGCAAAGCGGCGAATTGGCGGAAGCTATCGGCATCAGCTCGCTGCGGGCGCTGATCGGCTTCGCGATCGGCGGGTCGATCGGCTTTGCCCTCGGACTGTTGAACGGAGTCATCCCGTTGTCGGAGAAGCTGACCGATTCGACGATCCAGATGATCCGGAACATCCCTCATCTGGCGATGATTCCGCTTGTAATCGGCTGGTTCGGCATCGAGGAAGAAGCGAAAATTTTTCTCGTCGCGCTCGGCGTATCGTTCCCGATCTACCTTAATACGCTTCACGGCATCCGGTCCGTCGATCCCGGCTTGATCGAGATGGGCAGAACCTACGGACTTCGGGGATGGCGGCTGTATCGCAATGTCATATTGCCCGGGGCGCTTTCCTCGATCCTGGTCGGCGTCCGGTTCTCGCTCGGCATTATGTGGCTCACGCTGATCGTCGCCGAAACGATTGCGGCAGATTCGGGAATCGGTTATATGGCGATGAATGCGCGCGAGTTTTTCCAATTGGACGTCGTCCTGCTCAGCATTCTGCTTTACGCGCTGCTCGGGAAGCTGTCCGACTTGATCGCAAAATATCTCGAAAGGAGATGGCTCAGATGGCATCCGCATTTCGGAACGGCAACATTGCAGTCGAAGACTTCTTGAACGAAACGTCTCACCGGGAAGAGAAGGAGGACAGAAAGAACAATACGAACAAGCGGCCCGCTGCCGCCGGCGAAAAACAAGGCCTGTCCCTCGAGCTGTGGGATGTGGCCAAAAGCTTCGGAGACAAATCGGTACTGCGCGACATCCGTTTGTCCGTTAAAGAGGGCGAATTCATCGCCATCGTCGGCCGAAGCGGTTGCGGCAAGAGCACGCTGCTCCGGCTGATCGCGGGTCTTGACGGCATCAGCGGCGGGACGCTGGTCAGAGGCGGTCAGCCGGTTGACGGCATTGGCCCGGACACCCGCTTCATGTTCCAGGACGCCCGCCTCCTTCCCTGGAAAACCGTGCTCGACAACGTGCGGCTCGGCATCAACGGGGAAAGCGCCCGAATCGCCGAATGGAAAGCGTATGAGGTGCTGAAGCAGGTCGGACTGGAGGATCGCGCCGGCGACTGGCCCTCGGTCTTGTCCGGCGGCCAACGGCAGCGCGTTGCGCTCGCCCGCGCGCTGGTCGGCAGCCCGCGCCTGCTGCTGTTCGATGAGCCGCTCGGCGCGCTGGATGCGTTGACCCGCATCGAGATGCAGCGGCTAATCGAGCGGCTCTGGGAACAGCGGGGCTTCACCGCCGTGCTCGTGACCCATGACATCAGCGAAGCGGTGGCGCTCGCGGATCGGGTCGTTCTGATCGAGAACAGCCAACTGGCCCTCGACGTACCGATCACGCTTGACCGGCCGCGCACGAGAGACAGCTCGTTTGCCCGGTATGAACAGCTCATTCTGGATCGGGTTATGGCAACCGGAAACGAGATTGCGCAGCCGACGCCGGAGACAGCGGCAGCTGCCAATGGATAAACAGGCATCGGTTAACCAGCGCAAAAAAAACCAAGGGAGCGCACCTTGGTTTTTTTTGCATGTCCAGCGTTCAAGCGCCGGACAGATTACTTCCGCTTCAACGCCTGCACCGGCATCAGCCGATCGAGGTAAAACATGTTGGCGAGCTTCGACGTGTTCTCGGCGGATACGGTCGAAGCGAATCCGAAATGCAATTCCGCTTTATGCGGATGCCGCATATCCGGAATGCGAACCGCCAATCCTTCGGGTTCCCGGAACAGCACGTCCTGGCCCGCCGTGATCAGCTGTCTGTCCACAAGATTGCCTGTATTTAAATCGACGGAAGTGATATACGTATTCCCTAGCGGCGCTTCGGAGCCGTTGTTTCCGTAGGCGTTGCCTTCCAGCAAGTACAGGTAGGCCCCGTAGGAGGCAAATCCCTGGAAGGTGCCGAGACTGGGCTGAGCGATGTCGGCAATCGGTTCGAAGCGGCGCTGCTTGACGTCCTCCAGCCGGTAAACGCCGAACCGGAACGATCCGTTTTCCCGATAGCGCATCGTCAGCAACCCATAGGCCGGATCGATGGCGACCGTCGTCCGGTCGACGTTTTCCTTGAGCCTGAATTTTTCCAATTCCAAAGATTCGTTCGTCAAGACGGCGCCGTTCTCGAAGGAGAACCGGGCAAGCTGCGTTCCCCACCCGTCTTTTCCTTCCGCCACGGAATCCGTTTCCGTCCACAAATAGGTTTTATCCCCTTCCGTCTCCACGCCAATTTGCACGCCATGACCGAAGCCTTTCAGAAACATATGGCCTAACAGATTGCCTTCAAGATCCAGCTTGCTCAGGGCCAGATCGCCGTTTCTCGCCCGATCCGCTCCGCTTACCGGGGCCGGCTCATCCGCCAGCTGCTGTCCGCCGGCCATGAGCTGCACGACGTATACGTGGCCGTTCACATTGTCGAAGGCGAACGACTGCATAACGGTATTGTTGCGCAGCTGCGCTTCCCGGAAGAGCGTCTTGGCGTCGCCCGACAAGACGAAATGCTTCGATTTCAGCGCCTCTCTGCCGCCTTTCGCCCAACCGGGCGACGGGACGGCCGAGCCGAAGACGGTCATGGTCAAGAGAACCGCAACGAACAGCCTTCCGCCCAAAAATTTGGTTTGCCGCACGTATCCGCTGTTACGGCTTTCCTTCATCTACATGCACCTCCGTTAATTGGACATGTCTACCGGTCTTTCATCATCCGCCGCGCGAGCGAACTTGCGCTTTTCCAGGCAGTTTCCGATACGGGCCATAACCGTCGCAAGCGCCACCGTAAAGACGACCATGCCGTAAAAGCCGGCTCCGATCCCGATCCCGACTCCGCCCGCAAACAGGATCATCGCGGCGGAAGTGAGCCCTTTCACCTGCAAGCCGTTCTTCAGAATGACGCCGGCTCCGAGGAAGCCGAGTCCGGATACGATTTGCGCCGCAAGCCGCATTGGGTCCATCATCGTTCGAAGCTCGTCGTTGTTGCCGAACCGTTCCACGCTGTAAATGGAGACCAGCGTAATCAACGTGCTGGCGACGCAGACATACATATAAGTTTTCAAGCCCGCCGGCTTGCTTTTCGCTTCGCGGTCCCAGCCTATAAGGAAGCCGAGCAGCGCGCTGAGAGTGATTCGTATATAAATCTCATAAAAGTGTTGAAAATGTTGCATGATTTCCGCAGCAAGTTCAGCCAACAGGCGCCCCTCCCAGCGGATTTCGGCCGTTCTCCGCCGATCGGAGCGTTTCCCGGTGGCGGCCGATTTCCAATGCGGGAACGGGATTGTTGCATGTCATTAACGTCACGCCGCAGCCGAGCGCATAGTAGACGCTCTTCAAGTCGTCCGGACAATAACACCAGACTTGCAGCCCCATATCCCGAAACTGCTCGACAAGCTCCGGAGTGAGCAGCTTCATGCTGATGCCCACCGCCCACATTTTGGAATAGGTGCCGTTGTCGCCCGGTACGAAATTGTACATCTGCGCTTGCGGGAAGCCTTGCGTCTTCAAGCCGTATGCATCATGAATATGGGCGAGCACCGCGGCATCGAAGCTCGTAAAAACGCACCGCTCCAAAAATCCGTATTTTTTCAACATGGCAATTGCTCCGTCGGCCGCTTCGATGGCGTCGAAACTCGGCTTGATCTCCACATTCAGCAGCACGTCCGGATACGCTTTAAGCAGCTCGCACAATTCCTCGAAAGTCGGGATCCTAAGCCCGGCAAACCGCTCCGCGAACCACCTCCCGGCATCCAGACGCTGCAACTCCTTGCAACTGAAATCGCCGACTTTTCCTTTGCCGTCCGTCGTCCGGTCCACCGTTTCGTCATGGATCACCATGATCACGTTATCCTTCGACAAGCGCAGATCGAACTCCAACATGTGCACGCCCAGCTTCAGCGCCTGCTCGAAGGCGAGCAGCGTATTTTCGGGATAATTCGATTTATATCCGCGGTGCCCCGCCACCACGACCGCTTCACAATCTTGCAAACGCTCAATCATACGGTAACATTCCTTCCTCTTTATTCGGCAAGTATGCGCTCTGCCTCTTTCTTGAACGTATCCAGCGTCGCCGGAATGTCTTCGTTGTCGTACATAATCGCTTCGATCGCGGAGAAAAACTCATGCATCACTTCCGGCCAGGCGACATGCTTGTTGGTGTCGACCGCGTACTGCAGCTGATCGTACGCCACTTTGCGATTCGGTTCCTTTTCCCAAAGCGCCTGCATCGGCTCGGATTCCACCATTTTGGTCGTGAACGGCAAATATCCCGAATCCAGAATAAATTGCTGGGCGCCGTTCGGATCTTCCATCATGAACCGGATAAACTCCCATGCGGCTTCCTTGTTTTTCGAGCCTTCCAGCATCACGACGTTGGCTCCGCCGGTCGGCGTGGCAAACTTCACATCCTGCGGAAGAAACGCGGTTTCGTAATCGAATTCAACGGAACCGAGCAGCGAGCCGATGACGCCCGTCGATTGAAACATCATGGCGACCCGGCCTTCCAGAAACATCTGGTTGACGATGTTGCCGGAATCCTGGGCAGGCGGATAATACAGCGCGCCGGTTGCCTGCAAGTCCTTCAAATAACGAAACACTTTCTCGCCCACGCCGTTGTCGTAGAAACCGATCGAAGTGCCTTCATCGTTGAAAAACCGGCCGTCTGCCTGAGAAATCATGGCGATCGGATACCACGTGTCGTACGGCATGGACAGACCGTAACGTTTGAACTCGCCGTTCTCCTTGACAACCAGGGCATTCGCAACCGTTTTCATCTCTTCCCACGTTTTCGGAATCGAAAGACCCTTTTCATCCAGCAGCGTTTTGTTTACATGCAGAATCGGCGTCGAACGGTTCAGCGGCAGCGAAACGAGCTGGTCGTTGAAATAAGAGTGTCCCATCAGGCCTTCGGTGAACAGGTCCTCGCTCATGCCCGAACTTTCCAAGTAAGGCTTCAAGTCCTCGAGCACTTCCGAATCTGCGAACAGCTGGACATATGCCCGTTCGACCATGCTGACATCCGGTGCGGTGCCTGCGGAAATGGCCTGCTGCAGCTTCGTTACCGTCTCGTCGTATCCGCCCTGGAACGTGCCCACGACGGTAATGCCGTCCTGACTTTCGTTGAAGCGTTGGATCAGCGCATCCATATATTCGCCGTTCTTGCCGCCGAGCGAATGCCAGAATTGGATGGTCGTCTTGCCTTCTTTCGGCTGATCGGCGTCAGACGTTCCGCCCGCCTCCTCCCCCGAGCCGTTGCCGCTGCAACCTGCCAGCAGACCGGCCGACAGACCGATCAAGAGCGCCGCAGCCGTCAAAAATCTCTTCGACTTCCTGGACATTTTGCAAATCCCCTTTCGATCTTGATTATGGTGAACCGGAATCGGGTTGTTCGTTGTTATTTGATCCCGGTATACACGAATGCCTTGACAATCTGTTTGGAGCATATGAAATAGACGATCAATATCGGGAGCACCAGGACGACGTTGCCGGCCATAATAATATGCCAATTGCTGATTCCTTCCGTCTCTCGCAACATGGCAATCCCGATCGTGAGCGGCCGGACGGAGGCGGAATCGGTCATGACGAGCGGCCAGAAATAGTCGTTCCAATGGCTGACGAAGCTGAACAGGGCTATCGTCGCCAGCGCGGGCTTGGACAGCGGCGCCATAATTCTCCACATAATCGCAAATTCGCTCGCGTTATCGATTCGCGCGGCCTCAATCATCTCTTCGGGCAGCTGCATAAAGTATTGGCGCAGCAGGAAGATGCCGAAAGCATTGGACATAAACGGTATAATTTGCGGGAGAAGCGTTTTGATGATCCCCCACTCCGCCAGCATGAGGTATACCGGTATGAACGTGACCTGGTGCGGAATCATGAAGGCGAGCAGCACGAGCCCGAACAGAAAGCTTTTTCCTTTGAAACGGTATTTGGCAAACGCATATGCCGCCGGAATCATAATGGCCAGCTGCATGACGATAATGCTGAACGTAATGATCAAAGAATTGCGGGCAAACAGCAGAAACGGTCCCGATTGCATAGCTTCCGCGAAATTGACCCACTGCGGCGACGCGGGGATCCAGGTCGGCGGAAAGGCCATCGTTTCCCGGAACGTCTGCAGCGACGTCGAGATCATCCACAGAAACGGAAAAATAAACACCGCTACTACAAACGCTTTCAAAACGAAATTGATCGATTCCGTAATTGTTTTGACGCCAAGCCTCGCTTTCAAGTCGGACCCTCCTTTGCTCGGGAAACGGTATCGGCCTATTGATAATGGACCTTCTTGGCCAGCAGCCGGAAGTACAGAAGAGTCAACAGACCGATGACGATCATGAGCACGACCCCCGTCGCCGACGCATATCCGATATTTGTCGTTCTGAAGCTGTAGATGTAGTAAACAAGCGTGTTCGTCGAATTGTTGGGACCTCCGCCGGTCATAATTTTGATCGTATCGAACACCTTGAAGGAGCCAATTGTCATAATAATCAGAATAAAAAACAGCTGCGGCGAAATAAGCGGAAGCGTAATCCGGAAGAAGACATGGCGCCGCTTGGCGTTGTCCAGTTGGGCCGCTTCCAAAATTTCACCCGGAATGCTCTGAATCGCGGCGACCATAATCAAGGCGTAATAGCCGATCCCTTGCCATACCGATACGATAATGACCGATATCATCGCCGTGCCGGAGCTTTGCAGCCATTGGGAGGTCGGCAGCCCGAGCGATTTCAGCACGTAATTGAGAAATCCGAGGTTCGGCTCCATCAGCCATAGCCATATCAAAGCGACCGATACGATGGAAATGATATGCGGCGTAAAAATGCCGGCTTGCACGAACGCGTTGAATCTCGTTTTTTTGCTGATCCATACCGCGATCAGTAGCGAGATCGCCATCGTCAGCGTGACGACTCCTACCGTATACACCACCGTATTGCCAAGCGATTTGTAGAAGTCCTCCCGCGAAAAGATTTGCGTGAAATTGTCGAATCCGATAAATTTGCTTTTGTCTTTGTTCATCAGGTTGTACTTGTAGAAGCTCAAATAGATCAGATACAGCATGGGATAGATGACAAAGGTAATAATGCCGATCATGGCCGGCCCTATCATGACATAGGGGCGAACCGACTGCCAGATTCGCCTTTTGCGCCTTGCCGGACGGTTGGATGCCAAAACAGTATCCCTCCCCGCTTGAGTTGTCGGTCTCGCTCTTACACCGTATAAATGGTCATGCCGTGGTCCCTGAACGGTTTCAGCTTTTCTTCCGGCGTCTCCACTCCGGTAATGAGGGTATGAATGGAGCTGATCGGCGCCACGTTGTGCAAGGACAGCTTGCCGATTTTGCTGTCATCCGCGACGACGATAATTTCTCTGGCCGCTTTGATCATCCCCTTTTTGGCAGGCACGAGCTGGGCTTCCGGATGCATAAGGCCGTGAACGGGATGAATCGCCGGAATACCGATGAAAGCTTTCTCCACATGCAGCGATCCGAGCACGTGGTCGGTAAACATGCCGTTCAGCATATAGCTTGACGGATACAGCTCGCCGCCTGTCAGAATGACCTTGACCCCGGACGAATCTTTCAATTCGGCCGCAACATTCATATCGTTCGTGACCACGATAATATTGTTGCGGTGCACCAAATTGCGGGCGATATGCAGCGTCGTCGTGCCGGAATCGATAATGATATGTTCGCCGTCCTCCACCAGACTCGCAGCCATCTTGCCGATGCGCATCTTCTGATCCAGGCGGGCATTGGTCCGTTCGCTGAACGGAGGCTCGTCATGCGTCCACTGCTCGGCGATCACGCCCCCGTGCGTCCGTTTGAGCAAGCCCTCCTGCTCGATTTCCATCAGATCGCGCCTGATGGTGGCTTCGTGAACGTTAAATTCTTTCGCCAGTACGGCAACCGTCGCGATACGACGCTGTCTGACGTACTCCACAATCCTCATTTTTCTTTCTGCCGCCAACATCGGAACCCCTCCAGTTATGCTCGATTTATGCTCGTTTAATGCTCGATTTTACTTATTCCATTTTATAATTTTTTCGTTTGAATGCAAAATCCGTTTATTTACAATAATGGATGAGCATAAAGGAACGGGTAATCTGGCGGCTGCGAAGTTAGTTCGATTACCATTGGAACTGCAGCAGCACCTTGTGCCAGCCTCTGTGGCTTTCCGCATATTCCATGGCGCGGGCGAAATCCGCCGCGGATGCGACAGGCGTCCGTTTTTCCGGAAGTAGCTTGCCGAGCGTCCGCTGGAATGCCGGATCTTTCATGGCGGCCATGACCGGATGGAAGTCGGCTCGCGAGCTTCTGCTGCTGCCGCGCATCGTAATGCCCTTCTCCAGCACGTCCCTCGTATTGATCGGCACGCGCTCTTCCGAAACCCCCATCAGAATCAGATGGCCGCAAGGGCTTAGCACGTCAATCGCCTGATTGATGGCGCTTTCCGAAAATCGCCCGCCTGCGCACTCCAGGGCAATGTCATAGCTGTCGCCGGCGCTGAAGTCATATTCCTGCACCAGGCTCGTCGTCGCAAAATCGAACTGCGCCAGCTTCTCCGGCACCGCGCCGAAAACGTGCAGCCTTTCTTCGCCGACGCCGTAAACGTATCGCAGCACCGCCGCGGCCAAATAACCGACGGGGCCGTCTCCGAATACGGCGATTCTGGCCGAGTCGAGCTTGCTCTTCACATGGACGAGCGCTTGGTACGATACAGTGCAAAGTTCCACCAGCACCGCGATTTCACCCGGCACCTCATCCGGAATCGGAATGGCGCATTCCGCCGGCACGACGAGCCGGTTCTGGGCGATCCCGTCCGTGCCGCTGCCCAGAAACCTTCCCTTTTGGCAATAATTTTCCCCCGTCCCGTTTCGGCAAGCCGGGCAGCAATCCTCCGGGGCGATGCCGTGAATCAAATACCCGGGAATATTCGGCACGACCGCTACGCGCTGGCCGATCCGAATCTCGGGGGCGCGGCTGTCCACGACCGTGCCGATCCCTTCGTGAATCAGCGCCATCGGCAGCTTCCGGGCCAGCGCTTCCGGACGCCGGTTCCCGCTGAAATAGCGCAAGTCCGCATGGCATATGCTTCCCAGTGTCGGCTCGATTACTACGTGCCGCTCCGGTACCCGATGCTCGATTTCGGTTTCTACTACTTGATGCGGCTTCATCAGCCGGTAAGCGGTCGATTTGACCGCAGGATGAACGCCGGGCGTACTCAATGCGCAAAACCTCCACTCGTTTTTGTTCATTTATACTCGAATATGTTTATTTATTTACGAAGATCATACTGCGATTATGCGATTTCGTCAATAAAATATTTAATTTTTGCTCGTTTCCGATTTGGTTTTGTTCATTTGGGCTCGTTTATCTTTTTTTGCGCCGCTGCATCCTAGTCCTTCTTGACATTTCATGGACGATCCGACATGAGTGTTTTGGGCACATGTCTCCCTGCTTTGACAGAAGAAAGCGACATGCATGCAACCGTCGTCTGTCTATCCATAGCTGCAGTACGAACACCCGAAAGCTGGATACGGACACCCGAATCGTGACGCAGAATGCTCTCCCGGATCGTATCTTTCAGCAGCAGGTATAGTCGATGACGCTTTGAAATCGCTTGCAAAATTGCTCGAATGTGGCAAATCCTGCAAAAGTACATCTTTTCCGCCCCTAATTGGTCCGTTCGGGCCGAATTCCTGCAATTATACATCATTTCCAGGCGGCAACCTCATTTTCGGCCAAGAAGTGAAACAAAAAGCTGCATTTTTGCAGCCTTTTGCTTAAATTGGGCCGATCCCGCTCCAAAATCCTGCACTTTCGCAGGAATTTACCTCCAGTGATTTCTCAATATGGTGCGATTTCCGGAAAAAACGGCGCACATGCCGTTTTCTGATCTCTTGCCACTTGAGCCATCTATTGCTGACTTGAGCACCTAATATCTACTTGAGCATCTATTACCTATTTGAATATCTATTGTCCATATGAGCATCTATTAGCATCTCTTGCCCACTTGAGCATCTATTGCTGACTGGAGCATCTATTGCCCACTTGAACATCTCTTCCCGGCTTGAGCACGAAAAAGCCGCAAGCCGTGGGGGTGATTCGGCGCTTCGAGCACGAATCGCTCCCACAGCTTGCGGCTATTCAACGGTGGTCAAACGTCTTTCCCGGCATCCGGCAACTCGGCACCTGACAATTCGGCATCGACAGATCGCTTTAGTTCTTGCTCGTTCACGCCGTTCTGCACGAACCGGAAGCGGGCGCCGGTCATTCGCTGCACGCGGTCGACAATTTGGCCGGTATGGTAACCGGTGTGCTCCACCAGATGATAAATGGCGTACATATCGGCTGCGGCCGGATCCGCCCGATCGACGGCTTCGCCAAATGCGGCGAACGCCCGTTCAAGTTCGGCCGACACGTCGGCCGGGTCCGATTTCGTCTGCGGAAAATATTGCTCGATTCCCTGACCGAACTTCGTCTCCGGACGAAGCAAACGGGCTGCGTTGCGCTCCGCATGTTCGATCAGATGCATCGCAATGCCGCCGATGCTGTTCATGCCGGGCGCCTCCTCGCTCCATAACGACCGGGCATCGAGCCGTTCCAGGCAAGCCTGAAGCTTCGGCAAATAATGGCGGACCATGCGATGCTTGGAGATGACGAGAAACGCCCGCCGATCATCCCGGCTATTCATGTAACACTCCTCCGGTCCATCTCGCGTTATGCGCCGGCCTCGTCAAGAATACAGACCGGACCGAACCGCCTCATCATTGTCCGAAAGATCGAAAGTTGTCCGAAAATTCGAAAGCCGACATTTCCCCGACTACACCGAAAAAAACGGTAGGCTGCAGCACGGATCATACGCTGATTTCGGCATACAAAATCCCTTCTCCCCAATCTCCCGATTCCTTCACGCACTGCCCGCGCGGATCGAACAAATAACCTCCTCCCGGAAAGTCCTCGTCCATCGTACGTCCGGCTTGCGTGGCGACCCCGATATAGATCGATTGCTCGGCCGCGTATGCCCCCAGTTTCGCGATGCAATTGCTTCTCCACCAATTGTAGCCGGACGCCCAATTCCGCGTTTCCTGTTCTCCGTACAATCCGGGAGCTGCGCTTTCAAAAACGATCGCGGCGCCCTTCCGCGCATACTCGCGAAAAATATCCGGATCGTCGATATCCGCACAGACGGACAAGCCGAATGTCAGGCCTGCAACCGAAAATATCGGCTGCCGGTCGCCTGGAGCGAACCAGTACACTTCCTCGTCCTTAATCGTCTTCTTCCGATAGCAGCCGAGCAAGCGCCCGTTATGGGCAACGAATTGATTGATATAAGGCTTTCCCCCGGGATTGTATTCCACGAATCCGGCGATCACGCAAACCGAATAGAGGGCGCTCATCCGAACGACCTCGCCCACCGCCTGGTGATCGAGGGATAAGACGGCATGCGGTTGGTTAAAGGGATCGATATACCCGGTAATATTCATTTCGGGAAAACAGACGATGTCCGCACCGCCCGCACGTCCGGCGGCGATCGATGCCCGCATCGAACGGAGATTGCGGTCAATCGCCGCCTTCTCGCAATTCATCTGCACCAAAGCGATGTTAAAACGCTTTTTTTCTTCCACATCAATCCCCCATATGAACGCAAATGCCGAAGCCGGGCGGCTGGCTTGCCGACGGTTGCTGGCCGACATCTTCGCAATGTTGGCATTCTGCCTGCAACTTCTACGCCCCGATCTCCCTGACTCGCGATTTCTCAAAAGCTCCCGATATGATCAACAGCTGTATCAACAGGCCTATGTCATGCTGTCCTCCAGTCCGTAAAGCCGAACCGTTTTCCTCATCATAGCGGATCGGGATGGCGGCGTAAAGACGCGACAACCGCTACAAGCGGTCCCGCCTCACCCCCGCGGGTGTACCGGAAGACGCGCGCGGCGGGAGCCCACGGGAATGCGGGCATCGCCGGACTCAACCGTTCGCCGGAAGACGCGCGCGGCGGGAGCCCACGGGAATGCCGGCATCGCAGGACCCAACGCTCGCCAGAAGATGCCCTCAGCGCGCCCACGGGAATGCCGGCATCGCAGGAATCAACGCGCGGCGGGAGCCCCCGCGGGCTGCCAGTCTTTTTCGGTCAACACCTCGATCGTCCGGCCATCGGAATGCAGCAAAATATTGCCGTGCAGCCCGGTGGAATAGACCTCGGTCCCGTTCTTCTCCAGCCGCTCCTTCAGGTTCGGGCTTTGGAAGATGTTTTGGCTCATGATGACGATGTGCGGCGACACCGCCTCGATAAAGGCGGTCGACGAAGAGGTCGATTCGTTTCCGTGGTGCGGCGCGTCCATCATGTCGCTCTTCAGTTTGTCCCGCAGCCCGGAACCGGTCAGCTCGATTTCCCTGCGCTTGTAGACGTCCGCCGTGAACAGAAACGTCCGATCGCCGTACGTCATCTTGAGCACCATCGAATAATCGTTGATTTCCTGGGCGGAGAACGTCTTCACCGCATCGGGAAGCGCTTCCTTGGGAGGGTTCAGCACTTCGAAGCGGACCTGTTCCCCGAGCATAAACGCGTCGCCTTCCTGCAGCGTCTTCTTCGGCACCTTTTTCGCGTCCAGCGCGGCCATGGCGTTCGTATACGCGGACGATTTCGGGTACGGCAGATTTTCCATATAAAAGGTCCCGATGTCGATCTCCTTCGCCACGGCCGCAAACCCGCCGATATGATCGATGTGCGGGTGCGTGTTGAGCGCATAATCGAGCTTGCCGATGTTCAGCTTGCGCAAATAGTCGACCACCTGAGCGCCGGCTTCCGGCACCCCCGCGTCGATCAACATCGTCTTCCCTTCCGGCGACACGATCAGGAAGCTGTCTCCAGCCAAGTTCTCTCCATCGAGATAAAAATACCGGATCGTCAGCTTTCCCTTGTAAGCTTCCGTATCGAACACTTGCGCCGTGCGCACGGCGGTCTCCTGCGGCGCATCCGGCGCGGATTCGGAGCCGTCGACGACGGCGGTTTCCGCCGGAGGCTCCGCAGGTTCGCCGGCCGACAAGCATGCCGCCAAAAGCAGCGAGACGGCGGCCAGCATCCCGCTTGCCCGAAGGGCGCTCCTCCATCGGCGAGGCAAAGGCAGAGGGATCATTCCGCATTCTCCTTTCTTCTCCGTGAAAATAAACAGGGAGGCGCGGACAAGCCGCGGCCTCCGTAAACGAACAGCATCAACCGTTGTTTTTGTATCGTTCGTAAGCCTGTTTGTAAATGGCCATATATTCGTCTACGCCCATCTTATGAACCGTCTCGACATACTTGTCCCATTCCGACATCGGTACGGCGCCGGTAATGAACTTCGCTTCCGACTCGCCGATGTAGCTCTCGATATCGGAGCCGACGGTCGAGCGGAATTCCGTCTCTTCTTCCGTAAAGTTGAAGGCGTTCCAGATTTCCGGGATGCGGTGCGGTTCCGCCTTTTTGCCGACGGCGATCGACTCGGGAAGCGACTCCGATCCTTTAAAATATTTTTCCTGCACATAGCCCGGATAGCTGCCGCCGAGCCAGGTGATATATTTGGCCAGCGCCTGGTCCATCGTCAGCCCGTCCGGATTGTTCGTAATCTCCTCAACGAACTCCAGCTTGCCGTCATCCGTCTTCCGGTACGTCTGCCCTTCGATGCCCATGAAATAGAAGGTCGCTCCTTCGTCGCCGTAAAAATGGTCGATCCAGCGCACCGTCGCCTCAGGATATTTGTTCTTGTCGGTAATGACGAAGGCGCCGGGCCAGACGGCGGGCACTTTGATATGGGAGTACAACTGATCGCCGTGCGGCCCCTTCAGAGCGCCGAGTCCGATATACCCGTCTTGATTCATCTGGGTTTTCGGATTCGGGTTGATGGTGGCGCCGAGAATCCCTTCCTGGCCTTTGGCGTACAGCGCCGCCGTCTTGATCGTGAATATTTCCGGATCGATCAGCCCTTCGGCATACAGCTTCCGCACATAGTCGATGACCTCTTTATATTTCGGATCGGTGCGGAAGAAGCGGAGCTCGCTGGTTGCCGGATCGACGTCGACGAATTTGTGCCCGAGGCCGCGGTTGCCGAAGCCCCAGGCGCCGCGCAGCTGCTCGATAAGCGGGTTGATGCCTTCTCCCGCGTACGGAATTTCGTCCGCCTGCCCGTTGCCGTTCAGGTCGGTCTCCTTTACTTTTTTCAAATACGCGTAAAATTCCTCGGTCGTCGCCGGCTCCTTCATGTTCAGCTTGTCGAGCCACTCCTGCTTCACCCAGAGCGGCGTGCCGATCAGCATCGGGAGAAAGTCCGGACTGTAAAAGGACGGGAACGAGTAGATGTTGCCGTCGGGCATCGTCAGCCCTTTCTTCAAGTCCGGATAGGTCTCGAGCAGCTTCTTGAAGTTGGGCGCGTATTGGTCGATCAGGTCGTTCAGCTTGACGAACGTCCCTTGCGCGCCGTACTTCATCAGGTCGGATGCGGGGACCCGCGCCGAGTAGAAGGCGTCCGGATAATCGCCGCCGGCCAAAGCAAGGTTGCGCTTCTCGGTCAAATTTTCGAACGGCACGAGCTGGAACGTCACGTTGATGTTCGACATTTTCGCGTATTCCTTCCAGACGAGCGTCTCCTCGAACTTGTTGCCGTTGGTCGGCGCCTTGCCGGTAAAGAATGTGAGCGAAATCGGTTCCTTGACGATCGGCATGCCCGTCGCGTTCAGATTGGCCGCCGCCTCCCCGTCCGGACTCGGGTCCGATTGTCCTTCCCCGCCGTTCTGCTCCCCGCTGCAGGCCGACAGCAAACCGGCGGCCATGACGACGGCCAGCGCGGCGGCCTTCCATCTCTTTTTGCGCATCAGCATAAATATTGCCTCCCTCTGAATCTAGTCTATCTATCGGCTAACGGGGTGTCATCCCCGGAGAGCCCTGCCGGCCGTCGTTTACCCTTTGACGGCTCCGATCATGACGCCTTTGACGAAATATTTTTGCAGGAAAGGGTACAGCAGCAGCACCGGCAAATTGGCCACGATGACGACGGCGTATTTGATCGCTTCGCCCTGCATGACCGTTTCGGCATGCACATTGTCGCCGACGCCCTGCATCTCCTGCATTTGCCCCTGGATCAGAATCTCCCGCAATATGAGCTGCAGCGGGTATTTGTCGCGGTCGGTCAAATACATAAGCGCGCTGAAGTAAGCGTTCCAGTGGCCGACGCTGTAGAACAGAATCATGACCGCGATGACCGGCATCGACAGAGGCAGCACGATCCGGATCAGCATCCCGATGTTCGTGCAGCCGTCGATCGCCGCGGCTTCCTGCATTTCATACGGAATCCCGTTCTGGAAAAAGGTGCGCATAATCAGGACGTTGTACACGGAAACCGCGCCCGGAATAATGAGCGCCCACATCGTGTTCAGCATCCCGAGATCTTTGACCAGCAGATAGGTCGGCACCATGCCGCCGCTGAAAAACATCGTCAGCACCAGCATCGCGGAGATCGCGTTGCGGCCGAACAAATCTTTGCGCGACAGCGGATACGCCGCCGCAATCGACAAGAGCAGATTGATCGTCGTGCCGACCACCGTATACAGCAGCGTGTTTGCGTAACCGGTCAAAATCTCGTTATTTTGAATAATTTTCCTATAGCCGACCCAGGTCAAATCTTTGGGCCAAAGCCATACTTCGCCGCGCATGACCGCATCGGGACTGCTGAACGACGCGACCAGCACGAACACGAGCGGGTAGAGCACCACGATGCAGACAAGCGTAAGAAGAGCGTGGACGCCCCAGCCGAACAGCTTGTCGCCAAAGCTTTGATTTCCCATGCCTGCAAGCTCCTCCTACCATAAGCTGGTGTCGTTCATCTTCCGGGCGACGCGGTTGACGACGATCAGCAGCATGAAATTGATGACATTGTTGAACAGGCCGACGGCCGCCGAATAGCTGTACTGTCCGTCGACGATGCCTTTGCGGTACACGTGCGTCGCGATGACGTCCGAAGCCGCCATGTTGAGCGAATTTTGCATCAGATAAACCTTTTCGAACCCGACGCTCAGGAGCGAGCCCATGTTCAAAATGAGCAAAATGGTGATCGTCGGCATGATGCCGGGCAAATTGATATGCCAGATTCGCTGCCAACGGCTGGCGCCGTCGACCCGGGCCGCTTCGTGAAGCTGGGGATCGATGGCGGTCAGGGCGGCGAGATAAATAATCGAGCTCCAGCCCATCTGCTGCCATACGCCGGACAGCACGTACACGCTCTTGAACCAGCCGGGTTCCGTCATAAAATGGATCGGCTCCCCCCTGATCCAGGTTACGGCGAGATTGACCAAGCCGGATTGCGGCGAGAGAAAAATGAGCAGCATGCCGACCAGGACGACGGTCGATAAAAAATGCGGCGCATACGTCACCGTCTGAACGAACCGGCTGAATTTGCGCGAACGCACCTCGTTGATCAGCAGCGCGAGCAGAATCGGGACCGGAAAGCCGACAACCAGTTGGTACAGGCCGATGCCGAGCGTATTTTTGATGAGCCGCCAAAAATAGTAGCTTTCGAAGAAGCGTTCGAAATGATGAAAGCCGATCCAGGGGCTTCCCCATATCCCTTTGGTGGCGATGAAATTTTTAAAAGCGATTTGCACGCCGTACATCGGCACATATTCGAACACGATAAAATAAACGATGACGGGAAGCAGCAGCAAATACAGGTCCCCATTTTTCCGGATTTGTTTTTTCAACGTTTCACCCCGCTTTCTCTGTTCGAAACGGAGTATAGCAGCGACGGGCGCGCGGCGGTATTGACACTTCTTTCGCTTCCTTGCACCGGTTTGGCCGGCATAAAGAAAAGATAACTTTCTAAAAAAATGCGAGTTTCGCCCCGTCCCGAAATTTATATAAAATACAAAAGAAGCTTCATCACGCGTTTCGGACTGGACTATAAAGACGAAGGAGCAAGCAAGCATTGAAATGGCCGATCGTAAACCGCAAGACGCTCTTGTTTCGCATGTTCGCCAGCTTTCTCAGCATTATCCTGATGTTTTCCGTTTTCAATGTGCTTAGCATTTTTTTGTTCAACCGCGGGGTGCAGCATGAAGTGATCCAGTACAACCGCCTGATGCTGAACAATACGGCGGAGCTGTACCGCGCCCACTTCGAGCGAATCCGGACGATGCTGTTCGAGACGTACCGGAACGGACATGTCGTGGGTTTTTACCGGCAGCTGGCGAGAACTGGGGGAATTTTCGAACCGGGGAAAGCGTCGGAAGTTTTAAAGGTTGTGCGCGCCGAGGCGTTCAATCCGATGTACTATCTCAACAATTTGCTGATCTATTACGGGCCCGGGTCTTTGATCGTGGACAAGGAGGGAACCGTCGACTCGGAGATGATGTTTTCCCGCTTTTATACGAGCCGCCGCTATCCGTTCTCTTATTGGAAGAGGCAGTCGGACCGGAGCGACAATTACGTCCTGCACCCGAACGAAACGTTCAAAATTAACGATTTGAGCGTTTCCTACTCGGCGCAGCTCATCCCGTTCTCGTTCCGGATGCCGTCGTCGGATTATATGGTAATCGCGCTGCTGGACGCCCGGTTGCTGCATCAGACGTTTTTCGGCGAGGATGACGACAGGCTGTTTATGATCGTGCGCGAAGACGGCACGCCCGTGTACCGTTCTTCCGGCGCGTTGTCCCTATCGGACATCCCCGCGTTCGAAGGCGGAAAGGAATATGCGCTGGCGGGAGACCGCTACTATTTCGCCGAGAAAGATCCGGCGGCCGGCCTGACCTACATCACGGCCGTTCCGTCCGCCGATATTGCGTCGAGAGTGCGGAACGCCAGCCTGACGCTGCTCGTCGTCTTCGTCGTGTCCGTCGTCATTTGCATGCTGGCATCTCTCTATTTCAGCCGCAAAATCAATCGTCCGGTGAAGCAGATGATCGCCTCGCTTCTGCGGCGCGATCCGGTCAAGGTGCCGAGCCCGATCCAGGAATTCGATCTGATCCAGCGGAATATCGGCGAGCTTATGAAAGAACAGGAGGCCATTCGCAAGGAGCTGCTCGGCAAGCGGACGCTCCTGACCAGCTTCGGCTACATCAACAAATTGAAGGCGATTACATCCGACATCAACGAATGGAAGGATATCGCCGGAATCGACGAGCCGTTCGTCCTGGTGCTGTATCAGCTCCATTTCAAGTCGCAATCCGTCTCCGCCAGCCAGTTGAAGACCGACCGGATGGCTTATTATATCCGGGAATATATCCATGTCGTCATATCGGAACGAATGCCCTCTTCGCATACGTTTCAGATCGAGAACAACCAGATTCTGTCCCTGATTCGCAGCGAAGAAGCAGGCGGAGCCTTGGAGGAAGCGCTGGAGTCGCTCAAGACGATTTTGGACCGCGACAAGGCTTACCTGCTCGTCACGATCGCCGTCAGCTCCGTCTACGACGGTTCCGCGCAGTTCAACAGCGCCTACCGCGAAGTGCTTCACATGGCGCAGCAAGCCAGGCCGTTGGATGAAAGCCAGTTGCTGCGCGCCCATCGAGCCGTGCCGGATCTGCTTCTGCTGACGGTGCCGGAGGAGCAGGAATTGTATGCGAATTTGCAGGCAGGCAACCGGAGTTATTGTATCTCGTTCATGGAACGGGCGCTGGATCGGATGGACAAGAAAGGGGCGAGCATTCAGCAGCTGCGGGAGTTTGCGGGCGGCGTCATTGCCAAGGCGGCGAAAATATTGGAGCCCTTCGGAACCGGCGCCGACGCCTCGATGCGGCTCCGATATGTCGAGCATATGGGCGAATGCTTCACGCTCGACCAGTTCAATCAGCTGTTCGAGCGGCTGTTCTCCGATGCGGCGACGATCATTCAGGCGAACAAGGAGAAGCGGGATTCGACAATCTCGCTCGTCATGGAAATGATCGAGAACCGCTATGCGGACGATCTGTCGCTCGATCTGCTGGCCGACAAGCTGAACCTGTCCGCAGCCTACCTGTCGGTCTATATCAAGGAAAAGACCGGCGCCAATTTCAGCGATCATCTCAACGCGGTCCGGGTTCGCAAGGCGAAGGAGCTGCTTTCGGGCACCGCTTTAAGCGTGCAGGAGATCAGCGTCCGGATCGGGTACCGCAACGTGACCTCCTTCAACCGGATGTTCAAAAAAATAACCGGCATCCCGCCGGGAGAATACCGGAAAAAGGAGTGGCTCAAAGCCGAATAGCCAAGCATGGCTTGTCGGTCCAGCATGGAGCGTCAGCCAAGCGTGACCTGTCTGCCAAACGCGACCTGTCTGCCAAACGCGACCTGTCTGCCAAACGCGACCTGTCTGCCAAACGCGACCTGTCTGCCAAACGCGACCTGTCTGTCAAACGTGACCTGTCTGCCAAACGTGACCTATCTGCCAAACGTGACCTGTCTGCCAAACGTGACCTATCTGTCAAACGTGACCTATCTGTCAAACGTGGACCTGTCTGCCAAGCGCCAAGCATACGGCTAACGAATCGTAGCAACGTTATTTTGCCAAATTCGCCTTTTGGATCGCGCTAACGAATATCAGACACCTTATTTCGCTCAATTTGCCCGATTTCCCTTCAGAAGCAAGCCAATAAGGTTACCTAGATTCGTTAGCGCTTCGAAAAGGCAAATTTCGCCCAAATAAGGTTGTTCAGATTCGTTAGCGCCTCCCGCCACAATGCAACTTACTTATCGATGCCGAGTAATCGCGCCCCCACGCACTTTCGTTAGCACAACCGAGCATCCGACCGACGATCATCTCCGATATGGGTGAACTTCGCCTCGAGATTATCGCCGGCCGCATACTTCGCGCCTTCGTTAGCGCAATCGAGCAACCGCGTCACCACGCGCCACAGCAAACGGATTGCAGAATCGAAACGCTGCGATAAACGCTCGAAGGACCGAAAGTCGTTACCCGCCTTCTTTCCGTCCGCTGTAACTTGCCAATGCGCATGTTCGGACGGATCGAGCGATTCATTTTCGCCCGTTCGCAATGACCGGATCGAGCGATCCATTTTATGACCCGTTCGCTATGATTCGGATCGAGCGATCCATTTTATGACCCGTTCGCTATGATTCGGATCGAGCGATCATTTACGACCCATTCGCAATGACCGGATCAGCCGGCGCTTCCTTCGTACCGCAGTACGACAACGGAATATTTATGGGGAACGTGCAGGATCGGATCGAGCGTCGACAGCCGGCGCAGCAAACTGCCGGTCACGCTCCGGCGCGTCTCGTCGTCCGCGGCCGTCATCCAGGAAACGGACCGAATTTTCCCGCACCACTCCTCATGCGTAAACGGTAGCGTGTACTGATGCTTCCATTCGCCCGCGACGCGCAGCGAGTGGCTCTCCCATTCCGCGAACCAAGGAACCGGGAACCCGCATCTTCGCTCCTTTGTCTCCGCATACGATCCGGCCGGCCCGATGGCGATCCGATAACTCCGAACGATCTCGAATGTCGCCTGTGCCGCCTCCGAGTCAGGCAAAAATACCGAGTTGACCACGACCGCATGCCCGCCCGGCTCGCAGTGCGCGATTAAATTCCGGATGACGCGAACGCGGTCGAACCAATGCCATGCCCGGACTGCCGTGAACAGCGGGTATCGGCCCGGCAAAGCGAAGTCTTCGGCATGCGCGTTGACATATTGAATGGAATCGATGCCATACCGCCGGTCCGAGCGGACCGCCTGCCCGATCAGAGCGAGAGACGGTTCGATCCCCGTTACCCGCGCACCCCGCGATGCCAGCTGCCGCGAGAACAGACCGGTCCCGGAACCAAGATCGACGACGGACTTGCCTTTCCATTCTATTCCTCTTTCCGCCAATTGGTCGAAGAGCGCATTCGGCAGCGGGTCCCGGTACTTCGCATAATCGTCGGCCGCGCGTCCGAAATTCACCGTCATGCCAATCACCTCAATCCGAGGTTACACGATTTTCCATACGCTGTGGAAAACAATGAATTTTATCGGGCCGATCCAAGTTTTTTATTTGGGGCATGAGTGGAGCGTTTTTTAACCGGCTTGCAAGAATACGGTGCTTTTATCCAACAAATAGGAATGCGACGTTTTTTATTCGACAAACATGAATACGACGGATTTTATCCGACAAACAAGAATGCGACTTTATTATCCGACTAGCATGAATGCGGCGAAAGTATCAGAGCTCGACGATCATATGGATATCCTTCGGCTCCTTCTCGAACAGTTCCGGGTCGACGCGTTCGGCAATCCGGCCGCCGATGCTCCGGTACAAGGAGACGGCGGATCTCGTTTCGGTCGAAGAAATATATAAAGATTTGGCCCCTCTCCCGATGGCCGTACGCCTAAGCTCGTTCATGATCCGGGTGGCGATGCCCCGCCTTCGATAGCCGCGCGAAACATACAGCAAGTCAATCTGCAGCTGGTCTTGTTCCGGCCCCCGAAATCGGTGGGCAAGCACGCCGAAGCCCGCCAGCGTCTCGCCGTCGAACGCGCCGAACGCCGTTCCGCCGCGGCTCAATTCGTCGCAGTAACGCTGCCGCATCCGGTCCAGCAAATCCGCATCCCAGGCCGGGCATTCGTGACCGGCCGCGATCTCGCACATCTCTCCGCCCCGCATTTCATAGATCAGATCGATATATTCGGACCGGTCGATATCCTGAAGCCGTTCCGCATCATCGATCGTCATCTGCCGATAAACGATCGTCTGCATCTGCTTCCGCCTCCCCCGTCTCGATCCAATACCGCTGAATGACCGTTCCCTTCACCGTATCCTCCGAATCCAGCACCCCGCCATTGTTCAGAATCGTCTTGGCCGATCCGACATTCTCCTTGTCGCATGTGACCAGCGCTTTCGAAATGCCGAGTCCGCGGGCTTTGCGAAGCGCGAGCGCGAGCAGCCGGGTCGCATGCCCCTTCCTTCGCTCGCTCGGCCGTATGCCATAGCCGATATGCCCGCCGATCGTCAGCAGCTGCTCGTTCAACGTATGCCGGATATTGACCGCCCCCAACACCCTGCGATCCGCATTCACGAGCCAATAGGTCGAACTGTTCACCTTGCCGCTTCCGAGGTCGGATCCGGTCTTGAGCCGATGCAGCTCACGGAGAAAAGCATCGAAATCGGCGCAGTCGAATTTCAGCACGAACGGCACCATGTTCTCTCCGGTTTCCATCCATTCCCGAATCATGTCCACATATTCATCCCGGTACTCCATCGATGGCTCGACCAGCTCGTATCCGTTCACAACAAACGCCCCCCCTTTCTCTCACGCCCCTAAAGACGGAATAAACCAACCTTTTCCTCAGCTTCCTGATTTGACGCTTGAACAAAATCGACAAATTTCCTTTTATCGTAGCGGAATAGGAAAACATTGTAAAGTGATATCGTAAAGCGCCGGTTCCTTCATGAAATTGCCACTTCCCTCATCGCTCAAAACGCTTTGACCATCCGCCATGCAGCCCGACGCGCGCCGGGAGACGCCTGCGTCCGAATTCGAGAAAATGCTTCAGCGCCGCTTTGCCGATCATTCCATTCGCCCGCGCTTCGGGTCACAAATCGCCGCCGAGCTTTCGGTTCCAATCGAGGCGGTAACCGTACATCCAATCGTGCGATCGTTTGCTTGCCGATTTCAAGAAAAGGGGGAGCATCAGATCGCGAAAAAACGTCTGCACCGGGTGCGTGGCGTGCTTGCGCTGTCCGATACTGCGCGAATACCGGACGATCCGCTCCACCCGCTCCCGCCGCATACGCTGAAACGCGGAAAACGCGCGCTCCGTATTCTCGATATCCCTTATGCACAGCGCAAGCGCCATCGCGTCTTCCAGCGCCAGCGCCGCGCCCTGCCCGGCGTTCGGCGAAGTGGCGTGTATGGCGTCGCCGGCGAGGACGGCGAGTCCGCGATGCCACTCGTTCTGGGACGGCATGTCATAGATCGGATATACGCCGATCTCCGTATCCGTCCGCCGAATGATGTCCGGAACCGGCTCCGCATCGCCGGCGTACAGGTCGCGTATCATGCCCCTCCATTCCGCCTGCGGTATCGCCTGCAAATCCCGGCGCGTCGGCGTGCCCGGATATCCGATGTTGCCGAACCAGTAGATCTCTCCGTCCTCCCACACCAGATAACCGAAAAACGCCTTGCTGCCGAACACCAGATGCTGCACGCCCGGTTCGTGCCGGACTTTGCCGCCGCGCGCGTAACCGCCGAAGCTGATGAGCCCCGTATACGACGGCTGCGCCGCCCCGGGCAGGATGATGCTGCGCACGGCGGAGTGCAGGCCGTCGCAGCCGACGAGGAAGTCTCCTTCGTCCGCAGACCCGTCGCGGAATACGGCCTCAACCCGGTTTCCCGACATCCGGATATCCGCGAGCCGGCAGCCGAAACGGATCGGAATGCCTTGCCGCTCCGCTTCTTCGCGCAGCGCTTTATGCAGAACGCCCCGCTTGACGGTATACCCGTGAGGTTCCCCGGACGATTGCACGAGCTGTCCCAGCCGTTTGCCTTTGCCGTTCCAAAAGCTCATCGTCCGCATTTCGAACCCTTCCTTGCGGATGAACGCATCCGCTCCCAACTCCTCGAGCACGCGTACGCCGTTCAGACCTACGTTCAGGAACAGTCCCGCATAATCGTCGGGCTCCGGCTGCGCTTCATAAACGAACGGCTCGCATCCGGCCCGCTTCAGCATCATCGCCGCAGCGGGACCGGCTATGCCGCAGCCGATAATCAACGCCTTCTTCTTTCTTTTCATTCGGTTCGCCCTCCCGTTCTAGTCATCGCCGCAGATATCTTAAAAATTAAGATATCGTAGTTGCGTACCTGTTATGCCGATTTTGTACGGCTGCTTCTATTGTACGGCATGCGGCTCGGGTTCCGACAACTTCCCGAGACCGATTTTGCCCCCGGTCCCGGGTCGGATGCCGAGTACGCTCAAAGCAAGCAGTCTCGGCAACCGTCCGGCGGTTGTGCTATAATCGGGTATATTGCGGAACGGGGGAAACCTCATGAACGGCTCGAAAGAGAAACTGAACCGGGAGCTGCTGGACGCCTCCAAGCGGCTCTCTACCCAAACCGTATTGTTTCATCAGAACGTCGCCGCCTATCTGGGGCTCAACATTACGGATCACAAATGCCTGGACCTGGTGCTCGGCAAGGGCCAGGTGACGGCCGGACAACTGGCCGAATTGACGAAGCTGACGACGGGCGCGATCACAAGCGTGCTGAACCGGCTGGAGGAAGCGGGGTATATCCGCCGGGTCAAAGATCCTGCCGACCGGCGGGTCGTCCTTGTCGAACCGGTCTATGAAAATTTGCGCCCGCTTCACGACGTGTTCGGCCCTCTGGGCGAGGCCATGTCCGAGCTCCATGCGCGGTACCGACCGGAAGAGCTGCGCATCATCCTCGATTATGTCGACAGAGCCTGCCAGGTGCTCGTGCGCCAGGCGGAATTGCTTGAGAGGAAAAGCGAGCGGCAGGTCCCGAACAAGTAATTCGAACAAGTCATATTCTGTCATATTGTCGGAGCGCCGGAGGAGTATTTACATGAAGGAGAGTGCGGCTCGTGCGCGAAACCTGCGTTCCGACCGGCACGGCACTAAAAGACACCGGTTTTGGTTATAAAAGGGTATAGTCTTTAAACTGAGGAGAACAACGATCGGAAGCAGCAAACCGTAGATATGGGCAACCGCGCGCAAACCGGACTGAACCAGGTAGCAAGAAACGAGGCCGAAACCGGCACAATCATCAAAATCGGCGTACTCGGCAAGGGACGGGTGCGGGTTGATCGGGAGCGGAACAGGCGGACGGAGGGAACGGCCGGAACCGGCTCGGTTCAGGTCGCAAGCGAGATAGAATAGGGCGACGACGCCATGGTAACGGCGGGAGAAGGAAGCCGCTTTCCGTCCTCCCGCCCGCGGGCTACAGCTATAGATGCCGCAATTTATCCGGATTCGCCACGGAATAGATGCTTCGTATCTTGCCGTGGCGGAAAGCGAAGGAATAGACGTGCCGATCGCCGTCGTCCGTGACGAGCATTAATCCCGGCGAACCGTTTACGAGCAAAAAGTCGAGCGCAAATCTCCCTTCGTACATCTTGAGCAAATTTTGAATCAGTTTGAAGACCAAATCGAAGCCGGCCACAGGCACTTGTGCGGCCTTCGCTTTGCCTCCGCCGTCGGAATACATCACGACATTTTCGCCGACCAGCTCCAGCAGCTTTCGCATATTCCCTTCGAACATGGAATTCACGAACGCCTTGACCTTTTCCTCGGCGATCGGGAGCGGCGGATGTTCGGCGGGATCGAAATGAATGCTGTTCCGGGCGCGATGGAAAATTTGGCGGCAGTTGACGCTACTTTTGCCGACGATCTCCGAAATTTCGCCGAACGAATAATGGAAAATTTCGCGCAGCAGGAACACCGCTCTCTCCACCGCGCCCAGCTGCTGCAGCAGCAAAAGGTAAGCGGTGGATATCGATTCCCGCTGCAAATATTCGTCAGAAGGATCGATCGAACCGTTATCGATCAGCGGCTCCGGAAGCCATGGTCCGACGTACAGCTCCCGTTTCCTCGCCGAGGAGCGCAGCAGATCAAGACAGCGGTTCGTGACAATTTTGTACAAGTAGGCTCTTTCGTTCCGGATAGCGCTGCGGTCCGGCAATTGATCGTAGCTCAGAAACGCGTCCTGCACGACGTCCTCCGCATCCATCACGCTCCCCAACATGCGGTAAGCCAGCGAGAAAAGAGGCGTTTTATATTCGTGATACAAAGCTTCGATTTCCATCGGCCATCGTCTCCTTGCTTTCCCGGGATAAAAGATGCCGGACAGCCCTCTTCGCGCTTGCGGTTGCGGCATCCGCCAATACTTCACCGTGCGACGCCCATTCTCCTGCCACATACAAGCCTTCGATTTGCGGGACGGCCGGACCGGGATTCTCCCGGCGCTTCATATGCATGAAATCGTGGCTAACCGTAATTTTCGGCAAATATTGCTTGACGATCAATTCGCTTCTCCAGCCCGGCTGAACGAGATCCAGCGTCTGTTCCAGGTCCCGCAAATCCCGGTCCGCATCCGTCTCTTTGCCCTGGTACTTGATGACGGCTACGACCTGCGCTCCGTCGTCGCTCAAGTGAGCCGCGCGCGACTGGTTCGACAGAAAGACCGTTTGGTCGATGCCGTACACGAGCTGCCGCTTCGGATCGGGAAGACGCCGCAAGGCGACATCGAAACAGGCGGCCGTCACTTCGATCGCCTGCTCTTTCCACGTCTTCAGAGCGGTCGCATCCGCGCCGGGCACAAGCCGGCAGGCGGCCGCGGGCGGAACCGCGAGCACAACGTTCTCCGCCTCGATGATCGTACCGTCCTCGCATCGGACATGCCGTACGGAGCCTTCGCGGTGCTCGACCGCAACCGCCTTGCTGTCGGCGAGCAGCTTCACGCCGAGCCCCGCCGCGGTCTCCGACAATTCCTCGACGATCGATCCAAAACCTCGGTCCAAATACAGGACTCCCCGAACGGCATTCTGCAGATGCCGCAATACAGGGCCCGCAGCCAGCAAGTCGGGCGCCGTCACAAAACTGGTGCGCAGCAATGCGTAGAACAGATGCCGCACCATCGGGTCGCGCATATTCCCTTCGATCCATTCCCGGAGGCTGGTCCGCTCGTACCGATAGGTGTCCAGCTTGCCGAGCTTTGCGAGCCAGGATGCCAGCTCCAGCTTTCCTTTCCACGACAGGAAAGGAGTGGCGAACAACGATTTGACCCCCGTAGGGAGCGCAAGCAGCTTCCCTTTCCATATCCCCCAAGCGTCGGCCGAGGCCCACCCGCCCTGCAAGCGCAGCCCCAGCTCGCGAAACGTGTCGTATGCGTCTCCTCTATACAGAGCATGCCCGCCGAGGCTGAAATATGCGCCTTTCTTCTTGACGGTCACGGCCCGGCCGCCGAAACGCTCCCCTTTTTCGATAACGGCCGTCTTTTTGCCCGCCCTGGCGGCATAGACGGCCGCCGTCAGTCCGGCCACACCCCCGCCCACGATAGCTACATCAACCTTTTGCATCTGCTATCATTCCTTTCGATCGTTTGACCGTATGACGGGCAAGGGGGGCGAAGTGTGACAGCTTTCAGGATGTTTTTTTCTGATGATGACGAACAGTTGACATCCCGCCCATCTTCGCATACATTATTAGTACCTGATACTAATACTTGATAATAATACTTGATGTCAAATTCAATTCGTGAAAGGAGTTTTACCTGTGAACCCTATCCATCCCCGCCTGCGGTCCAACGCGCGCATTACCGCGATCGGCTCCTATGTCCCGGATCGGATTCTTTCGAACTTCGACCTGGAGCGGATGGTCGATACGAGCGACGAATGGATCGTGCAGCGCACCGGCATTCGCGAACGCCGCATCGCCGCGGAGAACGAGTATTGCAGCGATCTGTGCATCGCGGCCGTCCGCGACATGATTGACCGGTACGGCGTCACGGTTCAAGATGCGGATTATATCATTGTGGCGACGGAAACGCCGGACACTTCCTTCCCGAATGTCGCATCCCGCATACAGGCGGCATTCGGCATGGCGAACTGCGGCAGCGTCGAGCTGCACGCCGCATGCGCCGGCTTCGTGGCCGCTCTTCAAATGGCGAACGGCTTGCTGCTGTCCGGAGCGTACCGGAAGATTATCGTCATCGGCGCCGAAACGCTCAGCAAAATAACGGACTACACCGACCGTACGACCTGCATTTTGTTCGGGGACGGAGCGGGCGCCGTGCTGTTGGAAGCATCCGATCAAGAAGGCTGCCTGCTCGGCATGATTTCACGGACGGACGGTTCGCTGGGCCATCATTTGTACCGGTCGAATCTGTCCGATTCCATTGACGGACATCCGATCCGCAACAACGGCCTGATCGTTCAAAACGGGCGCGAAGTGTACAGATGGGCGGTGGAGCAGGTTCCGCTCGGCGTGAACAGACTGCTCGACGAATGCGGCTTGAAGACGGAAGATATCGACTGGTTCGCGCCTCATACGGCGAATGCCCGCATTATCGAGTCGGTATGCGGCCGCAGCGGAATTCCGCTGGACAAGACGCTCAGCGCCATCGAGCGCTTCGGCAATACGTCGGCGGCCTCGATTCCGCTTTCGCTGGACGCTGCCGTTCGCGACGGCCGTCTGAAATCGGGGGATATCGTGCTGCTTTACGGATTTGGCGGCGGTCTGATCCAGGCCGGCGCCGTCGTCCGCTGGACGCTCTGAACGCGATAAATTGCCTCCCTACGCCATGTCCCATACCTGCAGCCGGCACCGTGCATAGGATGAAAGAGGCGTTTCTTGCGCCGCTAACCCATCATAAGAAGGGGGAGAAGGAATGAAAATTCTGTTTACCTACTATATTCCGAGCGGCGGCATCGAAACGCTGAACCGGCTGCGGTGCCAGGCGCTGCGCCAGAGAGGGATCGAAGCGGAGCAGCTGTACCTTTGGGATGGAGCCGGCAAGCAAAACATCCGGGACATTCCCACTTATCTCACGAACGATCAGCAACAGCTCGCCGGACTGGTTCATGCCAGGCAGTACGATGCGATCGTCGTCACATGCGATCATTTTATGCTGGAACGGCTGAGAGGGGTCGGATATCCGGGCACGCTCATCTACGAGGCGCAAGGTCTGGAGAGCGTCGAAGCGGCCAACTCGACGCTGGAGTTCGCATCCATGTTTGTCCGTTCGCATGCCCAAGGCGTCATCGCTCCGCCCACCTCCCATCTGATGCAGCTCTTTCAGAAATATTTCGGAGACTTCCCCCGCTTCTATATTCAGAACATGGTCGATACGAACCGCTTCTCCTATGTGCACGCACCGGACTTGAATCCGTCGGAGGCCCCGATACTCATGTGGGTCGGGAGATTGGAAACGAACAAAAACTGGCGCTATTTTCTGGAGATCGGGGCGGCGCTTGCCTCGCATGTTCCGAATTTGCAGTTGTGGATGTTTGAGGACGCCAACATATCGGAACCGGGAGAACGCGTGCATTTTCAAGCGATGGTTGCCAGCCTGGGGTTGGGCCGGCGTTTGAAGGTCTTTTCCAATATGCCGCACGACCATATGCCGCATTATTTTTCCGTTACCGGATATTCAGGCGGCATGCTCGTCTCCACTTCGAAAGTGGAAGGGTTCGGATATGCCGTGGCGGAAGCGATGAGCTGCCGCTGTCCCGTGCTTGCCACCGATTCCGACGGCGTACGCCATTTTATCGACCATGACGTGACGGGCAAATTTATGACCGCTTCGGTGCACGACGCCGTCCGGCAAGCGCTCGATCTGATGCGGAATGCGTCATTGCGGAAATCCGTTATCGCGCAAGGGGAAGCCCGTATTCGCACGCTATTTACGCCGGAGCGCTACGTCTCCGATCTCATTAACGTGATGCGCGCGCTGGGCCACCCGATATGAACGGTTGAGCCGGAGGGGATGCGGAGATGGATTTGGACGATCGACAGGCAGCATCCGTCGTGACGACAGCCGCCTGTCCTCCATATAGTGTGAAAAGACCATGCGAAAAGAACACTCGCCAACAAGAGGACGGTGACCGGACGGTATGCTCAGCACCGGCTTAAAGCGTTGATCGCTGCGCTGCCGGGGGGAGGTTCGGCCCGGCCATACCGGGCTGGCCCGAGCACGATCGGAGCGGCACGCTTAACGACACGTTTTAGCGACATACTTACAGGCACGCTTAACGGTACAACATAACAGCACCACTGCGGCCATAACGGCCTGTCCATCCTTTGTGCGCAAATGCCCCGCCATGCCGCTTCCACCAATGACCAGAAGTTTCACGATATGAACCCCCCGCGTACGAGCATGTCGCGAATTTCCGCTTTGGTCATCAATTTTTCGCTGGAACAGAAGCTGTCGAACGCCACCTTCGGATACTTTCCGTAATGCTCCCGCAGCCCCGGAATATTAAGATCCGGCAGGATGACCAGATATTCGCTGTCGTAGATAACGGTATTTTTGCTCTCATATGCGGTCAGCAATATTTCATGCTGCTTCTCCCCCGGCCGGATTCCCGTCTCTATCATCCCGACTTCTGTACCGAGCGCTTCCATCAATACTTCGGCCAAATCGGAGATACGGCACATCGGCATTGTCATGACGAAAATTTCGCCTCCGAGACTTTCCGCCGAAGCTTTGAACAGCAGCCGGACCGAATCCTGAAGCGTCAGGAAGAAGCGGGTCATCCGCATGTCCATAATATAGACCTTACGTTTTTGGCGTATTTGATTCATGAACAGACGGATGATACTGCCTTCGGTTCCGAGCACGTTACCGCCGCGAACGCAGACGAACCGCGTTTCTGACCGGAGCAGGTTGGCATAGACGATCAGCTTTTCGCCGATCGCCTTGGTCATACCGTAGAAGTTCGCAGGGTTGGCCGCCTTGTCCGTCGAAATATAAATGACCCGTTTCACCCGGTTTTCTATCGCGGCCTCGATAACATTCTGCGTCCCGATGATATTCGTCTTGAGCGCTTCGTATGGCTGTTCCTCGCATACCGACACATGCTTGAGGGCAGCCAGATGAAAGACGTAATCCACCTCTTCGCACGCTTTCTTAAGCGTCTCCTTGTCCCGGATATCCCCGATATGGAATCGGAGTCTGTTGTCCACGAACGTCCGGCTCATCTCTACCTGGCTCGATTCGTTGCGAGAGAAGACGATGACTTCCTTCGGTTGTTTCAGGAGCAGTTGACGGACCAGCTCATATCCCCATGACCCTGTCCCTCCGGTTACCAGGATACGCCGATTATTGAACATCCCTTTTCCCTCCAAGAAAATAATTCACCACTTTATCCGAAACATCCGGTGCCTGATAACCATCGGGGCATTCCTAGCCGCCAGCCGCATGCCGGTACACCGCTGGCCAATCATGCGGCCTTCAAGACGACATCTCCCCTTGCTGTGCTCCTACATGAACAATGCACGGTCTGCATTCAACTTGTCGATAAATTTTTGCCGGTTCATCCATATTAGCTCCGCCACCACCAACTCCGGTTCACGGCGGAAGCTGGCGCTTTCCTCGTAATGCACGAGAGCGTCCCCCCGCATATCAGCAGCAAATAGTCGTGTATGCGGGCGCACAGACAGAAATCGTCATTCCCGTAATGCCCTGATAAGATCGGGCCGGTTATGTTCTTCCGCCAGACGTTCGTCACCGGTCCGGCAATGCCTGCCGCACGGGCATCCGTCAATCCGTTTTCGGCTGCGATTCAGCTCGAATGCGTTTCCGCCGGGTCGGTATATGTCCGGATCGATGCGATGCACCGGATAAGCAGATGGAGCCCGTTATAAATCGGTATCAAATATGTTTGCCAGCTTCATATTTCTCCTTCCGTAGCGGCTATTCTCCGCCGGTTGTGGTCAGGCAGCGACAAGCGGTTTCCTTGACTGCTCATCGTGTGGCGCCATGCTTCCAGGTGGTCTCCGGCGACAAGCTTCGTTCGCTCCCCGGCCTCCTCACCGCTCGACCTGTTCGATCTTTGCCATGATAGCGCGCCGGCGGCCGAGCATACCTTCACCTGTAACCCCCGATGCAGCAATTCGGCCTGCGCCTTGGCAGGCTCGGACAAGACAGCGGCACCGATCTGTCTGATTGCCCGACCGGACAAGGCGTGGGGAAGTACTCCCACACAATTGGCGCGCAGATCGTTCCGACCGAACGAAGCATTCAGGAAAGCTTGAATTTTGGCCGTTCCGCTCCAGTTCCGAAAAATACCAAGCTGCGGGGTCGTATCGTCGAGAACGACGTCCGCGCCAGCATCTGCGGCAAGCAGAAACGGGATTAACCGTTCAGCCGTCACCACCGTATCCGCGCCGACGAACAGCACGATATCGGAGCGCGTCACATTCGCTCCGACCGCCCGATCCGCATCGCGTTCAAACGTATCGGGATGCGAAACGACATGTGCTTCGGGATTCGACCGGGCGAGGCGGAGGCTTTCCTTTTCGCCGCCATGCAGCACGACGACAACCTCTTCCAGCGGAAGGCGCGATAACTGCTCCAGTACGGCGTACAACGCTCCCGTCCCGTCACTGGTGCAAACGACGGCCGAAGCGGAGCTGGTCAGCGGAACCGGGAGCCATGAGCGCCCGGGGAAGCCGACAGCTTGTAAATATCCGTCTCGGTAAGCTGCGCCGCACCGAAGAATGGCCTGAATGTCACGCGGCGAGCCTTGTCTCCGCCACCAGCGCGTCCAGCTGTCGTTCATCCGCCGTTTGAGCGCAGCCTCCGCCGAAATCCATCTGTCTCCGTGAGAGGCCGCACTCCTGCCGTCCTTCGTGCCGGCGGCATAAGCGTTCCGCACGGCAGCGATAGCGCGCCTACGGCGCACAGGACGCACGCCACCGCGAGCGCGGCTTTTGGTGCCGGGTGCGATGCGCCGTTTTGCGCCGCGTACGATGCGCCGTTTTGCGCCGCGTGCGATGCGCCGTTTTGTGCCGCGTGCGATGCGGCTTCTGTCGCCCCTCTTCCTGTGCCCGGAAGCCGAGTCACGTACTCTTGGCAAGATGCGGTCTTCCGGCTCTGCGGTGGCGGAGGCGTCATGAAAATTGATGCGTTCAAGGTTATCGACCGTCATAACTGTCACCACGTCATCCGGTTGACGGTGCGCCGCAGTTTCATCGATTTGTTCATACATCCTGCTTCCTCCAACAGTGCGTATTGTTCCGGTTCCGACGACCGATATTTTCATCCTTCCCGATCGCCGCTTGACTCCATCAGCCAGCCAATCGCTTCCAGGTGATCGCCCACAATCAGCTTTTCAAGTGAATTCGTCCGTTCCCGCTTCAGCCTGGGCGGATTGAGTCGGCCTACGTTGACATGATGAACCGCCTCAACCTTCAGTCCCATCCGGACAGCCTTTGCGTGAGCCAGCGGCGGAACGGACAGCGATTCGACACCGATGGCATGCAGCGCCTCGCGGTTGATCGCATGGGGAACGGCCGTCAATGATGTCCCTTTCAGTTCCGGCCTGCCAAGCAATTCATTGAGCGCATGCTTGGCAAGCACGACGCTATGGATGTTGATCTTGTCTGTTGGACCCGAGTAGTCGTTAAGCGCCACATCGATGCCTCGGTCGGTGACAGCCCGGACAAAAGGACGCAACTGGCTTGCCGGCACGACCATGTCGCCGTCGATGAACAGCAGCACCTCACCGCGTGCCGCGCGGGCGCCGATGCTTCGTCCGACATCGTGACCGAGCGGGCGCCTATATTCGATGACTCGAGCGCCGTTCCGCCTCGCTATAGCGGCCGAACCGTCGATAGATCCATTCGCGACGACGATGACTTCCGCGGACGGGTGAATCTTGACAGCCTCACGAATCACTCGTCCGATCGTTCGCCTTTCGTTCATGACCGGTATAATGACGGATAACAGAGGAATACCGTGGCGGATGTTCGTTTTGACGGCCGGCAGCGGCAGTGCGTCCGGTTCGCCTGGCGGCATCCGATGATGCGCCGACGACGTGTCGGACGCCGTAGAAGGCGACGGTGCAAAACCCGTCTCCCCAGCTTGACGATGCGCCGGTATCGGCGCCGTTTCTGAAACGTTCGGCATGTCAGGGCCGAGCGCTTTCGTATCGGAATATGGCGGCTGGATCGACTCCGGTAATCCGGACACGCTCCTGACGTCCAAACTGTCCCTTCTTCCCGTATTCCTGCCTGCTGGCAACCGGTTGGCGCCGATTTTCTGATTTCCCCGGAAACCGTTACGGCTACCGCCTTTGAGCGAGATACGGGGGCTCTTCCCGGAAAACCGCGCCGAATCGTTCCGGCCGACAGTCCGAGTCCGCCGTTCTGACATTCGGCGCGGCGCTTTCATTATTCCTTTGGCAGACGAATCGACGGCACGTTTAGGCCGGCGCGGCTTTCTCGGGAAAGGTGGCGCTGGCCGTTTGTTCCGCTTGGTCGCTTTGCCTGTTATGTGGCCGCGGCTCCTGGCAATGACCCCAGTAAACGGACGGGTGCCCGTCTGCCCGGAAGAGGCTCCCTTAACGAACCCGCGTCTTCGCATCGCCGACCGGATGCGGGCGGACGCGGCTGTCAGCCGATTGCCGATGTCAGCTCTGTTCATAAGCTTTACCTCCTGCCATGGATTGGGTGCTGCGGATATACTCTGCCGCCTCTTTTCTCCACATATCATATGTACCGCAAACCTTTATGAAACGGCATTTGTACAGGGTTCAGGACGCTTGCCCGTATAGGTATAGCGCCTTTTCCGCGCGCTCTGACCCAGACAGGCACGAATCGTGCGCTTGGCAAACTTACGCCGGATTGTGCATCTGGAGGGAAACTGGGCAAAATAGAAAAGAACCCCCAATACCACTGGTAATAGTGGAAATCGGGGGTCCTTGTGCCCACCATTTCGTATGAACGAGGAACGAGACCGAAATTTTGCAAGATCCCTTATACCGTTAATTCATCGGATGCCGACCGATGGCCACCCAGTTTACTGTCCCTTTCGGTTCCGGGCCAAAACGCGTTCTAACAATACACAGAACCGCTCCGTCGGGCCTTTTTTCCTTAATGGTCGCATAGCACGCGGGATGATCGGTTGTAGAAATGATCGAGTACTGTTCGCTAAGGAAAGGAATCTCGAATTTGATCGGAATGTCAGTCTGTTCAGACTGCCCTGCAAACTCGTAGTCGCAAAGACCGAATTGCTGCAGAGCAGCCTCTTTGGAAGCTGTAGCGACCGGTTGGTAAGCAAGGTGCTGAAATTGTACGCTTCGTTCCCGGATATGCGAACCGCAAACTGCTTCGCTGCCGATGTGCTCCGAACCGACTATGCCTTCAGATAGATGCGCGGACAAAACAGCTCGATCTGACAATTTGTCAGATGTGACGCATCCATCGGTTAATTGCGGCTGCTCCAGAATGCTTACAAGCCGGTTAATCATGAGCGTGACGACATCTTCGGCCAGTTTGCCAAATGTCACTGCGCCGTCCGCCAGCTTCGCTTCCGTTACTGCGCGGTCGGCCACTTTCGCCTCCGTTACCGCACCGTCAGCCAGCTTCGCAGCGGTCACCGCTCTGTCCGCTACTTTCGCTTCCGTCACTGCGCTGTCCACGAGCTTCGCTTCCGTCACTGCGCCATCGGCAAGCTTTCCGGTGGTAACAGCGCCTGAGGCCAGCGCGCTTTCGGTGACGCCGCCCGTGGCAAGCTCGCCCGTTCCGACCGACTGCGCGGCCAGATGAACGGCCAGTACCGAACCCGGGGCCAGTTTCTCGCTTGTGACGCTCGAAACGCCCAACTTTTCTGCCGTCACGGCCCCTTCGGCAATCGCCTGTTCCGTCACGGCGCCGCTCGCAAGCTTCGATTCGTCCACCGATTCCGCTGCCAGCTTGGCACCGCACACGGAGCCGTCTTCCAATGCTTTGCTGCCATGCAGGCTTCCGTCGGGCATTTTGTCGAACAGCAGCAGCGTATCGACCGCCAGATGGGACGCCGTAATCGTTCCTCTGCGGATATGGTACCCTTGTACGCTATCCGCCTTGAGATGCTTGCTGGCAATCGTCTCGAGTGCGAGATGATCGCCTGTCACCGCGCCGGCCGCAAGCTTCTCGGCCGTTACCGCGTTCGGCTGCAGCGCGGCTTCGCCGACCGACTTCGGCGCCAGATGAGCAGCGCTCACGGCTCGTTCGCAGATGGCCTCGCCTCCCACCGAACGGGCGGAAAGATGCCGGGCTTCCACTGCACCGGCCGAAATCGTCTCCGACGATACGGAATCCGGCTGCAGCGCCGAAACGCCGACAGACCGGCTGCGCAAATGAGCCTCCCCAACACTTTGCGGCGCCAGCTTATCCCCTGTGACCGCCTCGTTGGTCAGATGGCCCTCCCGTATCGAACCGTCGGCCAAATGGCAACCGTGCACGGCCCCGTCCGTCAAATGGCGGCCCTCGACAGATTCGGGCGCAAGATGAATGCCGGATACGCTTCCCGGTGCCAGCTTCTGCGCGTCTACCGCGCCGTCGGCGATAATATCCGAAGTGACCGACTGCGGGCGAAAATGGGTTTCTTCCAAAATGCGGTGCTGCAAGTGCCGCCCGGCAATCGCGCCGTCACGCACATGCACGCCGGTTACGGCGTCGGCTGCGATCGCCGATCCGTCCACCGCTCCGGGAACGATTTTGTCGGAGGATACGCTGCTGTCAGCCAGTTTCGAACCCGTTACGGCCAAATCGGACAGTTTGTCGGTTGAGACCGATTCAGGCGAAAGCTTCAGCGAATTGACGACATGGTCCCCGAGATGATGCGAGAAAATGACGCCGGCGCCCAGATGGCGCTCGCTGACCGCCCCATGCGCCAGCTTCGCTCCCGTCACCGCTCCGTTCTGCAGCGCTTCGGTGCCGATCGCATTTTCCGCCATATGCCTGGCACCGACAATGCCGGGCTGCAGATGGCGCGACGCGACCGCTTTCTCCGAAATCGCTTCTTCCACAACGGAACCCGCTGAAAAATGGTGTGCCCGGATCGCCTCGCTGTCGATTTTTTCAAATGTTACGGCACTATCGGCCAGATGCTGCGTTTCAACTGCGCCTTCCGTAAGATGGCTTGCCGTCACGCTTCCGCCGTCTAGTTGAATGGAACCGACAGCTCCTTCAGCCAATTGGTCCCGCTTCACCGCTCTGGCGGAAATGTGACCCTCCCCAATCGCGCGAGCGGCTATTTTCTCCCCCGTTACGGCATTATCCCGCAAATGGGTAGAATCGATCGCATGAAGGGCGATATGAGTGCCGTGAACGGCATTCGCTTTCAATTGGCGGGGGCCGACACTTTTGTCAGCCAGCTTGTCGGACGTAACGGCTGCCCGCCCGATATGGTTCGTCTTGACCGCGTCGTCGGCCAGCTTGTCGCACGTCACATTTTTTTCGGCGATTTTGGAGGAAGTAACGGCGTGATCGACGAGCTTGATCGTCGTTACCGACTGATCGGCAAGTTTCGCCGATGTGAGCGAATCATCCGTGATATGAACCGCTTCAACCGCGCCTGCGGCGAGATGATCGCTTTGAACGGACCCATGGCGCAAATGCGAGCTGTCCACCGATCCTTCGGCTAATGCGCTGGCGGTGACAGACGCCGGACGCAACTCTCGCGAACCGACCGTTCCTTCGGCCAGGTGCTCCGCGGTAATTTCGCCCGGGGCCACGTGCTTTCCCGTAATCGCGCCGATCGTAACGTGCTCGGTAAGCAGCAGGCCTTTCTTCAAGTGGCGGGAATCGATTTCTTCGGCGCCGATTTTATCCCCGGTTACCACGCCGTCGCGCAGTTTCGATCTCGTAACCGAACCGTCGGCCAACTTGGACGTGTCGATCGCTTCATTGGCAATATTTTCGGAACGGACCGCCCCGCTTCCAATTTTCGATGAGACAACCGAGCGATCCGCAAGCAAGTCGGAGTTCACCAGAAACGGCTTCAGATGTTTCGCTTCAATCGATCCTTCGGCCAGCTTGTCGGAACTGATTGTGCGGTCCGCAAGCTTTTCGTAAGTGATGCTGCCGTCCTTCAGCTTCTCGCCGGTAATGGAACGATCGCGAATTTTGCTTCCGGAGATCGCGTTTTTGGCCAGATGTTCTCCTGTAATCGTCTCGGACGCAAGCTTCGCTGCTGTTACAGCGCCGTCCGCTATTTTAATGCTCTCCACCGCAAAATCGTCAATGACACGCGTCGTCACGCTTCCCGTCCGCAGTTTCGATTCGTCAACCGCTCCCGAGGCAATCTTTTCCCCCGTCACCGCTTCGTCCGCCAGATCATCCGTATAAATGAACGGCAGTTGCCGGCCCGGCAAACGCTTCCCTTCCGCTTGCTCGCGCCGTTCGCCGCTATCCTTGACAGGCGGATCGGCGGTTTCGTCGGATTGCGCCGGCACGGCCGCTTGATGATCGGGCGTCAGCGCATCATCCGAGAAAACCGAACCCGGATCGGCCGGCGCGGCTTCCGGGGACGGTACCGTATAAACTGCCGTCTTCGTCGAGAGCTGTTGCTCGTCGAATGACGCGACAATTTTCGTATCCGAGGATACGACGGGGAATTTCCCTCCGGCATTCGCCGTATCCGTTATTAACGACGATTCGGATTCGGCAGCGGCAGACGATTCGACGAGCGGTTCCGCAAGCGCCTTAATCGTGACCGGTTTCTGAACCGGCGGTCTCGCGGCCGTCTTGACCTCATTGACGTCACCCTGCGCCTGCGTTTTTTTCTTCAGTTCATCGAGCCATTTTAATTCAGAAGCTTTGGGATTATCGACATAAAAGAGCGGCTTCCGCCCTCGCGGGCCTTTTCCTTTTCTGCTTTTCGCCATAGCCCTCTCCTTCTTCTGCCTGATATATCATAGGTAGTGTATGCAAATACCTATAGACTCGCGACTAGCAGATGCGAAAAAGCTGGAGAAAGCGCGTGTGAAAAGCGAAAAAGAAAAGCCGGTTCTGCTATATCGACCGCTCAGCGGCGGCCGCCGGGTTCTCCCCGGTGCGCCCCATGCCAGAGCGAGCCCGTGCCCGCTCCGTGCGGAAACGAAGCCCGGATCGCGGCGGTGACGAAAGCTTTCGCCGCGGCGGCGGCTTCGGCGACCGGATACCCGCGGGCCATATAGGCGGCAAGAGCCGCAGCCGTCGTGCAGCCGGTACCGTGCGTATGGCCGGTCGGAATGCGCGGCGCGCTCAGCCAGACCGGCCCGTCGTCCCGTCCGGCCAGGACATCGGCCGCCTCTTCCTCTTCGTTCTCCAAATGCCCTCCTTTAAGGAGAACATATCGGGAACCGAAATCAAGCAATGCGATCGCAGCCTGTTCCATATCGCGGCGCGTCCGCAAGGCGCCATCCGGCAGTCCGAGCAGCGCGCACGCCTCCGGCAAGTTCGGCGTGACGATTTCCGCCGCGGGCAGCAGCTTCGTCCGCAGCGCGTCCAGCTCTTCGCGACGAAACAGCTCGGAGCCCCCTTTCGCGACCAGCACCGGGTCGACGACGACCCGGGGAACGCCGTAACGGCCGATCGCCCAGGCGACGGCTTCGGTGATCGCGCCGTCATACAGCATGCCGGTTTTGACTGCATCGGTTCCCATATCCGACAGGACCGCTTCGATCTGGGCCTCGATGATCGAAACCGGCGCCGGATGAACGGCGTGTACGCCGAGACTGTTTTGCGCCGTCAACGCCGTAATGACGCTCATGCCGAACACGCCCAGCTCCTGAAACGTCTTCAAATCGGCCTGAATGCCTGCGCCGCCGCCGGAATCCGATCCGGCGATCGTCAAAGCGAGAAATGGCTTCATGTCCGTCCTCCTCCTATCCTAGCGTCCTGACGCTTGCCGCGAAGCGGTCCGGCGCGAACGGAGCAAGCTCGGCGGCCGGGAGCGTCCCGTCCAGAACGTCGCAAATCCGTTTCGCTGTAACCGGGGCAAGCAGAATGCCGTTGCGGTAATGACCGGCGGCGACGACAGCCTGAGGCGCGCCGGGTACCAGACCGAGCAGCGGCCATCCGTCCAGGGTGGCCGGACGAAGGCCGGCCCAGCGGTTAACGGGGGAACGGTCTGCCAGCGCCGGAAAGACGCGCCCGCTCCACCTCGTCAGTCTGGCAATGCCGCGTTCGGTGACGGACGTGTCGAAGCCGGCGATATCTTCGGACGCGCCGCAGACGAGTGTGCCGTTTCGTTTGCCCACCCAGTACGCCTGGCTGGTGAACACCATCTGCCTCACTTCGCCGATCGGCGAGTGATAAGCGCATATTTGCCCGCGAATCGGATTGACCGGCACGGCGAACCCGAACCATCGTTCGAACGCCCCCGTCCATGCTCCGGCACATACGATGGCCCGGTCGGCTTCGAAGCGGCCGCCTGTCTCCGTAACGAGACGAACCCGGCCGCCGTCCAGCATGAGATCCACCGTATCTCCCGCATTGCCTGCGCAGCAGACGCCGAGCCGGCGGCATGCCGCCTCCAGCGCCTTGACCAGCTTTGGCGCGTACACATGGCTTTCTTCCGGGCAATACAATCCGCCTGCGGCCGCACTCGAAAGCCCCGGCTCCAGTCTGCGCAGATCGGCCGCGTCCAGCCATTCCGCCCGCGCTCCCCACTCGTTCTGCCATCGTTGCCGGGTGCGAAGCGGCAGCATGTCGGCCTCGTGCAGCGCGACCTGAATGCTCCCGGTATGGGTCAACTCGACGGAAATGCCCGACAGACGCTCGATCTCTTCCGCCCATTCCGGGTACAGGCGCAGACTGTCCAGACAGAGCCGAAAGAAAGGATCGGGCTGCTCGCTATTTTCCGTATACGGCGCAAGCATGCCGGCCGCCGCTCCGGACGCCTGGCCGCCGAAATCGCCGCGGTCGACAATCGTGACCTTCCGGCCGCCTCGCTTCGCCGCTTCATAAGCGCATGATAGCCCGACAATGCCGCCTCCCACGACCAGCAATTCTTCCTTCATCGCCGCAGCCCCTCTGCGGACGTCTCTGCCCGCCGGCCTTCAATCGCCGAACCGGCGGCGTACGGCCCGCCGAACAGCGCTCCTTCGGCCGAGCTGCTGGCCGACGCATACGGCTTGCGCGGGATGCGCCCGGCCATCGCGGACAGCCTGCCCGCTTCCACCGCAAGCCGCATCGCTTTGGCCATCGCTACCGGGTCCTGCGCTTTGGCGACCGGCGTATTTACCAGAATGCCGTCCGCTCCGAGCTCCATCGCCTGGACGACATCCTGCGCCGATCCGAGTCCGGCGTCGACAATGACCGGTACGCGCGACTGTTCGGCAATGAGACCGAGATTGTACGGATTCAGTATGCCGAGCCCGGTTCCGATCGGCGCTCCGCCAGGCATGACGGCGGCGGCGCCGGCTTCCTCCAGCCTCCGGCACAACATCGGATCGTCCGATGTATAGGGAAGCGCGACGAACCCCTCCCGTACAAGCCGCTCAGTAGCGCGGAGCGTCTCCAGCGGGTCGGGAAGCAGCGTCCGTTCGTCGCGGCTGATTTCCACCTTGATCCAGTTTCCCAATCCGGCGGCACGGGCAAGCTTCGCGATGCGCACCGCCTCATCGGCATTGCCCGCTCCCGACGTATTCGGCAAATAGATGAGCGAACGGTCCTCTACGTGCTGCAGCACGGAGTCGTCCTCCACACTGTCGAGATTGACCCGTCTCACCGCGAATGTAATGACCTCCGCTCCCGACGCTTCCAGCGACTGCTGAAGAACGGCCGGATTGGGGAACCGTCCGGTGCCGAGAAAGAGCCGGGAGCGAAGCTTTGTTCCGCCAATTTCCAGTTGGGAATCATATCGTTTCATCGCGGTTTCAGCCTCCTCCAACAAAATGAACCAGTTCGATGACCGCGCCGTTTTCCAGCGGCGTCTTTTCCCACTCGTGCCGCGCCAGTACGGCGCCATTCCATTCCACGACGAGCTTTCTGTCAAGCAGCCCGTATTGCGCGACCAGTTCGGCCACGGTGCCGGCGTCGGTCAGGACGGATCGTCCGTTGACCGTCACTTCGCAGGACTTGGCCGGTCCGGAGGACTCGCGAGCGGCTTCGTACCGGCTTATCCGCTCCAGCAACCGGCGGCAAACGCCGGCCGGATCGGCGTTTCCGACGATGGCCGACACGGCGCAAATCCGTCTTGCCCCCGCCTCCAGCACGGAATCGACGTTATCCGGCGTAATGCCCCCGATCGCCACGAACGGAATGCGGATTTCGGCCGCGGCCTCGCTGACGTAAGACAGCGTTACCGGCGTCCGACCCGGCTTCGTCCCTGTAGGAAATACCGGCCCGACTCCGATATAATCGGCGCCTTCGGCCTGCGCGAGTCGGGCCTGCCCGATATTGTGGGTCGATATGCCGATGATCCGCTCCGGACCGAGCAGCCGCCGAGCCTCGGCGAGCGGCATGTCGTCCTGCCCGAGATGAACGCCGTCCGCGCCGACGGCGATCGCGATATCCGGGTGATCGTTAATAATAAGCGGCACGCCGTAACGCGCCGTCAATTCCCGCAGCTGCTTCGCCTTCTCCAGCAGGTCGGCTTTGGAAGCATTCTTGTCGCGCAGCTGCACGATATCGGCACCCCCCCGCAGCGTCTCCTCCATGACATCCGTCAAGCTGCGGCCCGGGTGGTAATTTTCCCCGGTAATCACGTAGAGCCTGAACGATCTCCAGTCTTTTTTGCCCAACATTGCGTCCCTCCTTCTGGCGTTGTGAAACCTTTTGCCGCATTGCGGCCATCGTTCCGCTGCCGTTACCGGACAACATATTCACGGCAAAGGGCGACCGCCCGTCCCGTATCCGTCGTCCCCTGCACCAGGATGCGCCCGTCGGGGAACAACGCCAGCTTCTCTCCTTCCGGCAGCTCCGCGCGAAGCAAATACGGGTTCGCGGTCAGGCGGCAGCCCCTGGCGGCGAGCGTTTCGCGCCACTCGTCCAGCTTCAACGGAAAACCGAGCGTCACCTGGACCGTATCGCGCCCGCATAGCGACGCCGCCTCAATCGGGCCGGTATCCTGCACGGCTGAGGCGGCCCGTCGAGCCGGACCGCCGATTTCTTCGCCAGCCTCTCCAAAACGAACGGCCGTTCCGGCAACCGGCGCCGCTGTGCGTCTTCCCGGCACCGGCTTGCTATCGCGCCCGCGCCCATAGCCCCCGGCCGGTAGCCGCCCTGCGTCCGGCCTTGCCGCCCCGCCGCAATGCGGACAGGCCGGATTTCCTTCCGGAAGCGCGGACTCCCGCAGCCGAAACGGCCACAGATCGGCAGTCAGCCACGTCGTCCTGACGGCATCGCGATTGCCGGTCAGCCATTTGAGCGCTTCGGCCGCCTGCAGCGCGGCGACAAAATCGACTGCCGGCGAGATGACGCCGATCGTGTCACACGTCTCGCCCTCTCCGTCGTCCCCTTCGCCGATCAGACACCGCAGGCAAGCGGTTCTGCCGGGTACGAGCGGCGCACTCATGCCTTGTGATCCCGCGACGCCGCCGTACAGCAGCGGGATGCCGCGCGCAAAGCAGGCATCGCTGAGCAGCAACCTCGTAGCGGCATTGTCGGTGCCGTCAAGAACGAGCGATGCGCCGTCGGCCAGCGGCGGCAAGGAGCGCTCGTTGACGTCGACGACATGCGCCTCGACCGCCACGCCGCTATTGATGCGGCGCAGCTTGTCGGCGGCCGCGACCGCCTTGGGCAGCGACTGGGCCGCATCCTCCTCATCGAACAGCGACTGCCGCTGCAAATTGCTGAACTCGACGAAATCGCGGTCGGCGAGACGGACTGTGCCGACGCCGGCCCTCACCATATGCTGGGCGAGAGAGGCGCCGAGCGCTCCCGTCCCGACAATCAGGACGCAGGCGGAGGCGAGCTTCGCCTGCCCCTCTTCGCCGATCGCGGCGAACCGGATCTGCCGTGAATAGCGGTCGCTGTCGACGCGGGACGTCAAGCCGCCGTCCCCGTCCGTGCGGCCGCCATCCCGGCCAACCGCCCAACCGCTTTCCGAACGCCGATCGTCAGACATAGATCGAACCGCCGGACGCCCGGAACTCGTCGGCCTTCTCCTTCATGCCCGCCTCGATCGCCTCTGTCGTCTCCATCCCGCTCCGCGCCGCATATTCGCGAATGTCCTGCGTAATCCGCATGCTGCAAAACTTCGGTCCGCACATGGAGCAGAAATGGGCGGACTTGGCCGCTTCCGCCGGAAGCGTCTCGTCATGGTAGGCCATCGCCCGTTCCGGATCGAGCGACAGATGGAACTGATCGCGCCAGCGGAATTCGAAGCGCGCTTTGGACAGCGCGTCGTCGCGAAGCTGCGCGCGGGGATGGCCTTTGGCGAGATCGGCCGCATGGGCGGCGATTTTGTAGGCGATGACGCCTTCCTTCACATCCTCCTTGTTCGGCAGCCCGAGATGCTCTTTCGGCGTTACGTAGCAGAGCATCGCGGTGCCGAACCAGCCGATCATCGCCGCGCCGATCGCCGAAGTGATGTGGTCGTAACCGGGCGCGATATCGGTCGTGAGCGGGCCGAGCGTATAAAACGGCGCTTCATGGCAAACGGCCTGCTGGCGCTCGACGTTTTCCTTGATCAGATGCATCGGCACGTGGCCGGGTCCTTCGATCATCACCTGCACGTCATGCTTCCAGGCGATCTTCGTCAGCTCGCCGAGCGTCTCGAGTTCGGCGAACTGCGCTTCGTCGTTCGCGTCCGCAATCGATCCCGGGCGAAGGCCGTCGCCGAGCGAGAACGAAACGTCGTAGGTTTTCATAATTTCGCATATTTCTTCGAAATGGGTGTACAGAAAATTTTCCTTGTGATGCGCGAGGCACCAGGCCGCCATAATCGAGCCGCCGCGCGAAACGATGCCGGTTACCCGGCGCGCTGTCAGCGGGATGTAGCGCAGCAGTACCCCCGCGTGAATCGTAAAATAGTCGACGCCTTGCTCCGCCTGCTCGATCAGCGTGTCGCGGAACACTTCCCAGCTCAGGTTTTCCGCGACGCCGTTCACCTTCTCCAGCGCCTGGTAAATCGGCACCGTACCGACCGGAACGGGGGAGTTGCGGATAATCCACTCGCGCGTCGTATGGATGTTTTTGCCTGTCGACAGGTCCATAATCGTATCGGCGCCCCAGCGGATCGCCCACGTCATCTTCTCGACTTCCTCGTCGATCGAGGAGGCGACGGCCGAGTTGCCGATATTGGCATTGATCTTGACGTGAAAATTGCGCCCGATAATCATCGGCTCGCACTCCGGATGGTTGATGTTCGCCGGAATGATCGCACGGCCGGCGGCCACTTCGTCGCGGACGAATTCCGGGCTCATCCCTTCGCGGATCGCGATAAATTCCATCTCGGGCGTAATGATCCCTTTGCGCGCGTAATGAAGCTGCGTCACGTTGCGCCCGCTCTTCGCCCGCAGCGGCCGGCGGCTCAAATTGGGGAACTGGCGTGCGCCTTGCTTTTCCGCCCGCTCCGCCGTCGAGAAGCCGTTATCTATCGGTTTGACCTCCCGGCCGGCGTACTCTTCGGTATCTCCCCGTTCGTCAATCCAGGCGCGGCGCAGCGGCGGCAGCCCCTTCCGCACATCGGCTTCATAAGCCGGATCGGTATACGGACCGCTCGCGTCGTACACCCGCACCGGTTCGTTCGGCTTCTCGGTCCCCGCCCTCTCGGTCGGCGACAACACGATCTCCCTCATCGGCACCCGAATGTCTTCCCGCGATCCGGTCACATAAACTTTGCGGCTGCCAGGCAGCGGAGTGGTCAATATCGGCATAAAAAAACCTCCCGTGTGGAATAGTTTGGAATTCCACCAGGAGGCCCTGTCATCCGTCAGGCTAAAGAAGGAAGGGAAGGCACTTTGCGGGAACATCGGCACACAAGACGGCACGGCACCGCTTGCTTCGGTTACCGGCGGCATCAACGCGCATTCCTCCGAAAGATTCCCGTACACATCAGACGCGCCGTACCGCGGATCGCGACGATACCGCCTTCACCGCCTTCGGCAGCGAATTTCGCGCTTCGCCTTGCCTGCCGATCGTTGCCGTCGTCTTGCGCTCCCGTTCCCGGACGACAAAAAAGCCGCCCAGACGAGGGCGGCGGTAACGGCAACTGCTGCATGGCGCCGAGAATGCGGTACCGGCTGGACGCCGGACGCCGCGGACGGAAGCTGTGAAAAGCTGCTTGAAACGACGGGGACCGTCAGATCCAACGGTCCGTCCGGCAGCAAGCCGTCCGATTCTCCACGCTGTACGTACCATTCCACTTTCCTACGCTGGCATGACCCAGATCAGGTTCAAAGGGACCAAAGCGTTCGGCGCTTTATCTCAGCCCTTGCGGGCGCCCCTAGTGGTTTCCTGGTAAGACTATACCCTCAGGCGATAAAGCTGTCAACCCCTGCGGCAATTCCGGTTCGCCGGAAGGAACCTCTTAAGCTGCGATATGACAGCCGCTATTCTTTCACAACAAACCGTCTTCGCGCAGCAAAGCGAGCCAGCGATCGGCGGCGTGCCGCCATGTAAAATGCTGCTCCACCCGTTCCCGGCTGTTCCTTCCCATCGTCCGGCACAGCTCGTCGTCCTGCAGCAGCCGGTGCAGCTTATCGCGAAGCTGCGCAACGATCCGGTCGGGATCGAGCAGATAGCCGGTTTTGCCGTCTCTCACAATTTCCTTCATGCCGCCCGCCCGCGTCGCGACGACAGGCAACCCGGTCGCCATCGCTTCGACATTGACGAGTCCGAAAGCTTCCCGTTTGCCGGAAGGAACGACGGCGATATCGGCAGCGAGAAACCAGTCCGGCACTTTGGTGTGCGGCACGTACGGAACGAACTGGACATGGGCCGGATGCTTTTTCCCCATTCGACGCAGCTTGCGCGAATATGGTGTCGTACGGTGAGAACCGTAAAACGGACTGCCGACAACGACAAGCAGCAGCTTCGGATGCTTGGCAATAAGCTCCGGCAAGGCGGCGAACAGATGATGCACGCCTTTTATCGGGATCAGCCTGCCGACGAACAGAATGACCTTCCGCCCTTCCCAGCCTTTCCGGCGCCGCAGCCGTTCGCGCCTCGCCTTTCCTTCCGGGGAGAACCTCGACCTGAACCGGTTCACGTCGACCCCCAGATGAACGACGCGCAGCTTGCTTGCGGCCTCCGGCACTTTGCGAGCCACGATTTGCCGCAAGTAATCGCTGTTGACGATGATTTTGGAGGCGCTGCGAAAACCGCGGCGAAGGGCAGTCCCGCTAATGTAACGCTTTCCGATGAAGGTAGAGGAATGCAGGTTGATCCAGAGCCGGGCCCTGGGATTGCTCTTTTTCAGACGGACGGCGTAGGAAGGACGGTTTTCAACCTGAATCACTTTCGGCTTGAAGCGTCGCACGGATCGGGCGACGGATCGGACATATTGCCTCTTGTCGGCCGCGGGATACCGCTCGCAGCGCACGCCGCGCAGAAGTCCGGCTGCCGGCAGGCCGCGGCCTGTTCTACCGTAGATGCGCGGTTCCACGTCGGGCGGCAGCAGCGGAACGAGCTCCTCGACGACCCGCTCTACGGAGCTGCTTGACGAAGACGGCAGCGGGAAGGAGCCCGGCGTCACGAAGGCGATTTTCGGTTTCATTAAAAGGAAGCCCTCCTTGGTGCAAGGATGCGTACCTGCGTCGTGCTCCTTCAGCATACGCGCCCTCGCCCTGTATGGACATTCCCAAGTGTCCCGCCATCCGCAAATCGGGCATCCGTCATTTCCCGTCGGTGTCAATCGCCAAGGCCTAGTGTTATCGCGCCGAGCAAACTTAACGCATAAACGGCCAAATAGGCGCCTCCCGCCATAAAAGCGGGATTGAGCAGCAGCTCGTGAATTTGCGTGAGAAAAACGGTATCTCCGGCAACCGTACGATAGATGCTGACGGCAGCGGCCGCAAAGACAACGAGTAAGGCCAGCGCGGCGGCCCCGTCAATAAGACGCCTGAGCGTTCCTCCCCGGATTCTCGCAGCAGCCAGCACAGCCGCTCCCAACAGCGCCGCTGTGCCCGTAATGATGTACATCATCCTTCCGAATCACCCCCAGCACCAAGGATGCTCGGAATCGTTCCGGAATAAACCTTTGTCACCCGGGTGAGACGCACGCCAGCGCTTCTTCAACTGCTCCGGCATGATGCTGCTGTATATACGGCATCCTTTCGAGGATAAGGAAAACTTTACCTGGATTTCGTTAAAACAATTTCCGGGCAGAATGATTGATTTGTTTGTCGGGATATGTCACACTATCCGGGTAAGCTAAGTTACCATGTTTACCGAAGGAAAGGACGTGAGGACACCGGCATGACCAAATGGCTGCTGCGTTCCATGACCGAATTAAGCTCTCGCAAATGGATTTCCAGGCTGACCGGACGCTTCGCCCATTCCAGGGCAAGCCGCCGCTTCATTCCCAGATTCGCCCGCATATACGGCATTCGGGTCGAGGAAGCCGAGAAGCCTCTTGAACAATATACGACGTTGAACGAGTTTTTTACCCGCCGGCTGAAGCCGGGCATGAGAATCGTCGATTCGGCTCCGGACGCGCTCGTCAGCCCGGTCGACGCGCTTATCACCGGATTGGGGCAGGCAAGGGAAGGAACCGTCCTAAACATCAAAGGTCAGGACTATTCAATCGAGGAGCTGCTCAACCGGTCTCCCCGAACCGAAAACTACAAGAACGGCTACTGCATCGTCCTCTATCTCAGCCCGACCGATTATCACCGCATTCATGTGCCGGCAGACGGCACGATCGTGGAGCGGGAACGGGTAACGGGCAAAGTGTATCCCGTCAACGATTTCGGCCTGCGACATATGCGGCGCGTGCTGAGCCGGAACGAGCGGCTGATCACCTACATCAGGCATCGGGGAGGCGAAATGGCTGTCGTGAAAGTCGGGGCGATGAACGTCTCCGGCATACGCTACACCGATCCGGAGCGAAACGAGGTCCGAAAGGGCGAGGAGTTGGCCTGCTTCGAATTCGGTTCAACCGTCGTGCTGCTGACCGAAAACGGTACATTCGAGCCGCGCGCCGACCTGCGACCCGGACTGAAGGTAAAAATGGGGGAAGCGCTCGGACGGCTGATCGCCGCAGACAGCAGGAAAACGCGCTAGCGAAGCCGGATCGATCTCGCCCGGCTATCCGCAACATATTCTTACATCCGCCGCCATACCTCCTCCATACGGCGGACGCCCAGAACGATCCGCTCTTCCGGCAAATGCGCAAAACCGAGCAGCGCCGAAGGCTGCGGCGGTCCGCCTGTCCAGTACACGGCGCCGTCCGTCCACGTCACGCCCGCCCTGGCGCAAGCCTCCCGGAAACGGCTGTACAGCTCCGGCTCCTTCTTCCATCGAACGAACAGATGAAGCCCCGCACCTGACCGCTCGCGCTCGAACAGATGCGGAAGGCGGCGATCAAGCTCGCGGCTGAGCGCGGCGAGGCGCCGGCCGTATATTCTTCGCGCCTTCCGCAAATGTTTGCCGTACTGCCCGCTCGCCATGAAGGCGGCCAGCGCCCGTTGCTCCGCAATGCCGGTCGGATGCGGCTCCAGTAAAAATTTCGCACGCAAGAACGGCTCGATCAGGCTATCCGGAAGAACGGCGTAGCCGATCCGCAAGTCCGGATACATCGTTTTGGAAAACGTGCCCAGATAGACGACCCGTCCGGTCGCGTCCATCGCCCTTAAAGGCTCGGACGGTCGGCTTCCCCAACGGAATTCGCTGTCGTAATCGTCCTCGACGATGACGGCCTCCCGGCGGATCGCCCATTCCAGCAATTGCTTCCGCCGGACAGGCGGCAATACCGCCCCCGTCGGAAACTGCCGGCTCGGCGTTACAAACAGCAGTTTCGCCGCCCAGTCGCACGGTACGATCCCATCCCGGTCGACCTCCGCCTCCACCGCGATCCCGCCCGCCGCCAGCACGGCACGCACGATGCCGTCATAACACGGGCGCTCGACCGCAACGGGGTCCCCCGGCTCGATCAGCAGCATCGTCAACAGCGCGATGGCCTGCATCGAGCCGTTCGTCAGAACGATGGCCCGGGGATCGGCATGAATGCCCCGCTCGCGCCGCAGCTCGTCCGCGATCGCCTCCCGCAACGGTCCATGCCCTCCTGCGGCGAACGCGTCCCGTCGCTGCTTGCGGCCTGCCTCCCGGATTTCCGTATACATAAACGTTTTCCACCTCTCCCCCGGCAGCGCCTGCTCGTCCATGCGCCCGATGATAAAGCCGATCTCTTCCCCCGTATTCCCCGTATGGCGGTATTCCGGCCACGAGGACCTGTCGGGAACAGGCAGCAGGCGTCCCGCCCACGCCGACAACCGGACGGCTTCCGGCTTGCCTGCCCCGGACACCGGAGGCTGCGGGTCTGTCGATGCAAAAACGACGAACGTTCCTTTACCCTGTTCTCCGCGCACCAGCCCGGCGGCATACAGCATATCGTAAGCTTCGTTTACCGTTCCGCGGGCGACGCCGAGCGTCTCCGCTATTTGGCGGGTAGACGGGAGCCTCGAGCCCGCAGGGAACCGGCCGCTCGCAATCGCTTCGCGCAGCGTCAGGAAGAGCGCGGTCCGTTTCCGTCTGGTCGCGTCCAGAAACCGCTCGTATTCCTCCGCATAAATCATGTTGTTCCTCCTTCCCGAATTCGGACTCGGACGCCCGGCGACGCAAATGGTCTACTAAAATCCGACTATATTGGTCCTTTTCGCCGGACACTTTGCCTTATACATTAAAATACAGGATCGGAGAAAGGCGGTAAAGCGATGAGAAGAAAAGAATTTTTGACGGAAAAAGCCGAAGAGCTGGAGACGTTTCTCGCGGACATGTCGTTCGGTTTTCTCGGAACCGCCGGTACGGACGGGGCGCCGGGGGTGACGCCGCTGAATTTCGTGTACTGGAACGGAGCGATCTATTTTCACGGCAGCCGGATTGGCGAGAAGATGGACCGGATCGCCGCCGATCCGCGGGTTGCGTTTGCAGTCGCGAAGGAATACGCCGTTATCCCGTCCTATTTCAGCGACCCGTTTCTGGCCTGTCCGGCAACCGCTTATTTCAAATCGGTGCTGATCCGGGGAACCGCGCGGCCGGTCGAAGACATCGGTGAGAAAGCGGGAGCGCTCGAAGCGCTGATGCGCAAGCTGCAGCCTGAAGGCGGTTACCGGCCGATTGCGGCCGACGACCCCGAATACCGGAAACGGCTTGCCGGGGTGGCGGTCGTCAAGATCGAAATCGAAAGCATAACCGGCAAATTCAAGTTCGGTCAAAACGCGAGCGGGAAGATGCGCGGTGCCATCGCGGACGGATTGCGGCGGCGGGGGAGGGAGCTTGACGATGAAACGGTCCGGTTGATGGACCGCTATTGTCCGCATCATCGTCAAGCGGATCATTGAAGACGCGCCGGCATCAGCGGATTTCCGACGGGCTGCGCCCGGTATACTGCTTGAACTGCCGGCTGAAAAAGAAAATGTCCCGGTATCCGAGGGCATCGGCTACCTCCGTTACGTTCATGCCGGCATGCATGAGCAGGTGCTGCGCCCGCTCAATGCGCATGCGGATAATGTAGGTCTGCACGGACATGCCGATCATTTCCTTGAATTTAATGGAAAAATATCGCGGCGACAGCTGCGCACGTTTCGCCAAATCTTCGACGCGGTGCGGCTTGCCGGGATGCTGGCGGATATAGTTGGCGACTTCGTGGATGGCCTCGGTCAGCTGGTTGGACCCTTTCTGCTCGGCAGGCGCCTGAATATCCCCGCGCATCAGGCGAAGAAGCAGCTGCTTCAAAACGAGCTGCGCCTCTTCCTCACCCGCGAATGTATTGACGAGCAACAGCCGGACATACCGTGACAGCAAAAACTCGAAATCGACCGTTTCCGTATCGTCCAGAACCCGGTACGATTCCGGAATGACGGTAACCGGCTCGGTCACGTCGAAATGAATATAGGTCAAAACGAGCGGTTTCTGGGGATTGTGCGTGGCGCACGGATGTTCCCCGGGACGGAATACGAAGCAGCTGCCCTTGCCGACGGAATAGAATTTGTCGTTCAGCTCCACTTCTCCTTCCCCGCTCCAAACGTAAAACAGATCGTAGTTGGCGAGCGGCTTTTCCCTTTTCGCCCACCTCCATCCCGGTTCGCAGGAGATTTTGGCAAACGACGGAAGAAGCTTGAGCGAAGTTGGCGGTAAATGCAGCATACAGGCCCTCCCCTCGATCGGACATCTTTTTGCCGTCATCATACAACAGCCTGCCCGCGTATGCAACAGCATGAAAATAATCCCTCGCGACATGGTCTTGCGGCCCAAAATAATGATATAATAACTCCCGAAATGACAATCCGTTCGCGAATTGCCGCGGACGAAAGATTTCCGGAAGGATGGAAGAGCCATGCACCCACTCGCTCAGCAGTTGAATGAGACGTTGGAACGGGAAAACCCGCACGTCAGCGCCATGTTGTCTTCGCTCGGCAAAGCGATCTATTTCCCCAAGGTAGGCATTTTGAGCCAATCCGCGGAGGCGAAGGCGAAGGCGAAGAAGTTCAATGCTACGATCGGCATCGCCATCGAAAACGGGCAGCCGATGCATCTGGACGTTATCCAGAACACGCTAAGCGAATACGATCCGAAAGACCTTTACGAATACGCGCCGCCGGCCGGCAAGCCGGAGCTGCGCGCCGCCTGGCGCAGCAGACTGCTGAAGGAGACCCCTTCGCTCGGCACGAAAAAAATCGGCAATCCGATCGCAACGAACGCGCTCACCCACGGACTTAGCATCGTCGCCGACCTGTTCGCCGACGCCGGAGACGCCGTTATCATTCCGGATAAAAACTGGGAAAACTATGAGCTGACATTCGGCGTCCGGCGCGGCGCCGTCATCGTGGAGTATCCGCTGTACAACGCGGACAACCGTTTCAACAGCGCCGGTCTGCGCGACGCCCTGCTCTCCTGCAAGGACAAAGGCAAGGCGATCGTCGTCCTGAACTTCCCGAACAATCCGACCGGTTATACGCCCGGACCGGCTGAGGGCGACGAAATCGTCGCAGCGATCCGCGATGCCGCGGAAGCCGGCATCAACGTCGTCGCCGTAACGGACGACGCCTATTACGGGCTTTTCTTCGAAGACTCGTTGCACGAATCGCTCTTCGGCAAGCTTGCGGACATGCATCCGCGGGTGCTCGCAGTGAAAATCGACGGCGCGACGAAGGAAGAGTACGTCTGGGGCTTCCGCGTCGGATTTATTACGTACGCCTCGTCTTCCGACGATGTGCTGGCTGCGCTCGAGCAGAAAACGATGGGCATCATCCGGGCCACCATTTCCAGCGGACCGCATCCGTCGCAGACGTTCGTACTTCGCGCGCTTCAGTCGCCGGATTACGAGGCGCAGAAAGCCGAAAAATACAACATCATGAAGCGCCGCGCCAACCGCGTCAAGGAATTGCTCGACAGCGGCCGCTACGGCGATGCGTGGGAATATTATCCGTTCAACTCCGGTTATTTTATGTGTCTGAAAATGACGAAGACGGATGCCGAATCGGTGCGCCGGCGGCTGCTGGATGCCTACGGCGTCGGGACGATCGCGCTCGGACCGACCGATCTGCGCGTCGCCTTCTCCTGCATCGAGGAGGAAAACCTGGAGGAGCTGTTCGATACGATCCACCGCGCAGTGCAAGACGTTCTCGGACAATGACGATGCCCGCAAGGGGCTGTCCCAAAATTGTCCCAGAATGTTGATGGCCCATCTCGTCAGCCTGGTGTGCGAGGGGATATTCGAGAAGTTTCCCCGGCTCAAAGTCGTGCACGTCCAAGGCGGTATGACGGAGAGGCCGGCATCTGTGCGAAGGAGCGTATGCTGGGCGGCGCTGCCGTCCGATGAGTACGCGTACGGCTGGCGGGCGAGATCGTCCGCTGTCCTTGGCACGGCCGAGCAGGCGAAACTCCACGGCCTGACTGGCGATTTCGTCCGCGGCCAAGCGAGCGGGATCGTCCGCTGTCCGCGGCACGGCCGAGCGGGCGAAACTCCACGGCCTGACTGGCGATTTCGTCCGCGGCCAAGCGAGCGGGATCGTCCGCTGTCCTTGGCACTGGGAGTTCGCCATCAAGACCGGCCGGTCGCTCGTAAGCGGGCGCATCCGCGCCAGAAGTTATCCGGTTGCGCGACAGCAAAATCGGCATCGTGATGTAGGCTGAAGCTGGAGCGCGGCGGGTGCGGCAGGTTGTCCCGCGGCCGCTGCGCGATGGGGACGAGAGGTTGTTCCGGGGGCCGCTGCGCTACAGGGGCAAGAGGTTGATCCGGAACCGCTACGCGACGGTATGGAGCCACCCGTTTGCAACCGGACAACAGCCCCGGCGCCTGTTCACTGCCGTTTTGGTCTTGCACCTGTTCATTGCCGTTTGGGCCTGATACCTGTTCGCTGCCGTTTTGCCCCGGCGCCTGTTCGATGCCGTTTTCACTCGTTTTCATCCGTTATAAATCAACCAATCCTGCAAAAGTGCAGTTTTTTTCCGCTCTTGACAGCTCGAACGCTCAAATTCCTGCGATAATGCAATATTTTTGACCTCCAAGTGGCGCATAAAACGGAAATGGTCAAAAAATACTGTACTTTTGCAGGAATGTGAGCCAAGAGGATGATGTACAATAGTTTG
>NZ_JBCNFP010000096.1:0-8502 GCF_050481165.1 Paenibacillus cisolokensis | reverse complement strand
TCTAATGACATTTATATAGAAGATTCCATTCTGCTCCCTGAGGGAAAATCCAGAACATGACGGAATAAACGCGCGGCGTCCCTCCAACAATAAAAAAGGCTTCAGCGCCGATGCGGCTGACTGGAGACTTCACCCTGCACAGGAGGACAAACATGAATTACTTTTCGGGCAATCAGGGGACGTTTCAAAATCAGCAAAACCAGCAGAAATACCAGCCGGTAGGTTTCGTACAGTCTCAATATAAAGGCGGCATTTCCAAGCGCAGCGCCGGCCCGGTTATTTCGCACACCGGCTACCAGGCTTCCGCGCAGCAGCAGTTCGGCCAACAACAAGCCCAAAGCTTCGGCATGGCCCAATCCGGGATGCAGCAGCAATGGCAGCAATCCGGTATGAATCAATCGATTTCGAGCCGTACCGGCGCCGGTCCGGTCATTTCCCGCGTCGGCTACCAGGCCGGCCAGAACAACCAGTTCAACCAGGCACAAAGCGGCTTTGCGGCCCAAAATCAGCAGCAGCACAGCCAACCGGTCATTTCTCACGCAGGTTATACGGCCGGCCAAGGCGCTCAAAATCCGGTTATCCAGGCAACGACAGCGAATTTCGGCCAGCAGCAATCCTGGTCCGGCGCTTCGTCTCAGCAGCAAGCGTCCGCTTCGTATCATCCGGTGTACCAGGCGACGAACGCCCAAAACTCGGGACCGGTATATTCGCATGTCGGCTACCAGGCCGGCGCGCAGCAGCGCCAATTCTAATCCCGCTTCGGGCAGGGAACTGAAGCTATGGATGACGGGTCGGCAGCGGCCCGTCTTTCGCTCGTTTTTTGACAAATCGAAATCAAGCGCTTAACATCGTTATTGGATGTTGAGAACGGCAAAATAGGGAGGGAAGGGGGAACGGGATGAATTTCATGGGAGGCTTGCAGCAGCTTGGCCGTTCGTTTATGCTGCCGATGATCGTACTGCCCGGCGCGGCCGTATTTTTAAGCCTTAGCGAGTTGCCTTGGGATCGTCTCGGTTTTCCCGGCATGTCCGGCTATTTGCTGACGGCCGGTCAGGCGCTGTTTTTATTTTTGCCCTATCTGTTCGCGCTCGGCGTCGCACTCGGCATGTCCGGCAATTCGCCGGCGGCCGGACTCGCGGCGCTGGCCGGCATGTTTATTTACACCGGCATCGTCGGCTCCAGCGACCATCCGATCGAGCCGAGCGTGCTCGTCGGGTGTCTGATCGGCGTCGTTTCGGGCTATAGCTATGAAAGGTTTAAAGACTTCAAGCTTCCGGAATATATACAGTTTTTCGGCGGTCCGCGGTTCGTTCCCCTGTTCGTCAGCATATTGTCGCTCATCTTTTCGATCGGGATGGTCGGCCTTGCGCCGCATCTGGAAACCGGTTTGATCCGTCTCGGCCATATCGTCGATTCGGCCGGCGGCTTCGGCGTATTTCTGTACGGATTTTTGCACCGCATTCTGGTCGTGTTCGGACTGCATCATTTGCTTAATCATGTGTTCTGGTTTCAAGTGGGCGGCTACGAGACCGCCGGCGGCGGGATGGTTTACGGCGATCTGCCCCGTTTTTTTGCCGGCGACCCGACTGCCGGCGCTTTCATGGCCGGTCTGTATCCGACGATGATGTTTGCGCTGCCGGCGATCGCCTTCGCGATCATTCAGGAAGCGCGCGAAGACCTGAAGCCGAAAATCCGCAAGACGTTTTTGTCCGCGGCGTTGGCGGCGTTTTTGACAGGAGTCACCGAGCCCGTCGAATTCGCGTTTCTGTTCGTCGCACCTTATCTGTTTATCATTCATGCCCTGTTATCCGGCTTTGTCATGTGGTTTGTTTACGAGCTCGGCATCCGTCACGGCTTCTCCTTTTCGGCCGGCGCGATCGATTTTATTCTCAACGAGCATCTGGCCACCCGCGGCTGGCTCATCCTTCCGATCGGGCTCGTGTTCGGGCTTTTTTACTATATTTTGTTTCGCTGGGCGATCCGGAAATTCCGCATTCCGACCCCCGGCCGGGAAGAAGGCTCGCTGCTGGACGATTTCGCCGGGGATATCCCTTATCGGGCCCCGCTTATTTTGCAAGCCATCGGCGGCAAGGACAATATCGTGCAGATGGAGGCGTGCATTACGCGGCTCCGGCTGAGGCTTGCCAACGACCGGCTGGTCGATATCAACGCGCTGCGCAACCTCGGCGCGGCAGGCGTCATCAAGCTCGGAGGCGGTTACGTCCAGGTGGTGTTCGGCACATTCTCCGAGCTGATCCGGGCCGAAATATTGAAGGTAATCCAGCGCGACCAGCATCAGGTCCAATTCAATTCGCCGCTGCAAGGCCGAATGATCCCGCTCGAGGAAGTGCCCGATCCGATATTCGCCGGCAAAATCGTCGGCAACGGCGTCGCCTTCCTGCCGGAACGCGGTGAACTCGTATCACCGGTGAAGGGGAAAGTCGTGCATATTTATCCGACGATGCACGCCATCGGCCTGCAGACGCCCGAAGGGCTCGAAGTGCTGCTGCATATCGGCATCGACACGTCGGGATTGAAGGATCAGCAATATTTTCATGCCGTCGTGAAGGAAGGCGATATCGTCAATCCGGGCCAGTTGCTCATCCGGTTCGATATCCAGCGGTTGCGGAAAGTTTGCAAATCGCTGGCGACGCCGATGGTCATCACCAATCCGGACAAGGTCCGCTCATGGCGGTTTGCGCCGTTTAAAATGTGCAAAAAAGGGCAGTCATCCGTTATGTCGGTCGTACTTAAAGAGAGAAACGGTGGGGGGGAAACGCGATGATTCAAGGTATTGGAGCGTCATCGGGAATCGCGATCGGCAAGACGTTCGTATTGCCAAATTGGGAGTGGGATCTGCCGGAGCAAAAAATCGACGTCGCCGATCTGGCCCGCGAATTCGACCGGCTGTACGAAGGCATTCGCACTTCGAAAAGCGAAATCGAGCAAATGAAGGACGAACTGCGCGAAGTGGTCGGAACCGACGAAAGCCAAATTTTCGACGCCCATCTCGCGATACTGGACGACCCGGTCTTTATGAACGAAATTCGGGGAATCATTCAGCGGCAATACAAGGCGGCCGAAGTTGCCGTCAAGGAAGCGATCGATCATTTTGTAACGATGTTCGATCTGCTCGACGACGATTACATGAAGGAGCGCGCCCTCGACATTAAAGATGTCGGCAACCGGCTGCTGAAGCATTTGCTCGGCGCTCCCGAAATTACGCTGCCGTCGGATACCCAGCCTTTCATCCTGGTGGCCAGGGAATTATCGCCTTCGCAGCTGGCGAATCTGAACCCGAACCATGTGCTCGGCATCGTTACCTACGGGGGCAGCACGACGTCCCACTCGGCCATTATGGCCCGGGCGCTCGGCATTCCGCTCGTCGTCGGGCTGGAGTCGAAGCTCGACAGCCAGACCGAGCCGATTCAAACCGGCGATATGATCATTATCGACGGCGGAGACGGCACCGTCTATCTCAATCCGGACGAGGCGACGATCGAACGCTATACGGCGCTGCAGAAGAAGCAGCGGGAAGACAAGCAGAGACTGCGCCGTATTGCCGGCATTCGTCCGGTTACCCCGGACGGCAAGGAAGTGGAGCTGGCGGCCAACATCAGCTCGCTGAAGGAGCTCGAAGTCGCGCTTGGCAGCGGCGCCCTCGGCGTCGGCCTGTTTCGGACCGAATTTCTGTATATGGACCGGATCCGGTTTCCGCACGAGGACGAACAGTTCGACGTTTACCGCAGCGTCGCCGAGAAGCTGGAGGGCCGTCCGCTCATTATCCGTACGCTGGACATCGGCGGCGACAAGCAGCTCGATTATTTTGAAATTCCGGAGGAGGACAACCCGTTTCTCGGGTACCGGGCCATTCGCATCTGCCTCGACCGGCGGGACTTGTTCAAAACGCAGCTGCGCGCCATTTTGCGGGCAAGCCATTTCGGCTGCGTGAAAATTATGTATCCGCTCATTTCCTCGGTCGAGGAAGTGCGCGAGGCGAACAGCGTGCTGGCCGAAGCGAAGATGGAGCTCGACCGGGAAGGGGTGCCGTACGATCGCCAGACGCAGGTGGGCGTAATGATCGAGGTGCCGGCTGCGGTCCACATTGCCGATCTGCTGGCCGAAGAAGTCGATTTTTTCAGCATCGGCACGAACGATCTCGTTCAGTTTACACTGGCCGTCGACCGGATGAACGAGCAAATTTCCCATATGTACGAGCCGTTTCATCCCGCTCTGCTGCGCATGCTCAAGATCACCGTGGAAGCGGCGAAGCGGGCCGGCATACCGGTCGGCGTATGCGGGGAAATGGCCGGCGACCTGAAAGCTCTCCCGATTTGGCTGGCGCTTGATATCGACGAACTGAGCATGTCGGCGCATTCGATTTTGCCTGTCAAGGAACGGCTCCTTCGGACGAAGCAGTCGGCCAGCCGCGAGCTGCTGCCGGAGCTGCTCAATTGCCGGACAAGCAGGGAAATCCATCAGCTTCTGCAGAAATTTATGGAAGGCGTCGATAAAGAGCAAGCCGCCTCTTCCGGGCCGGAAGAGACGGCTTGAGGCGAGGGCGGCGATTACCGGCTGGGCTGCCGGCGGAGGTTAGCTTCGGCTTGCGCGAAGCGCTTCGACGAACGCTTTGGCATACGGCGGAAGATCCGGCGGCCGGCGGGCGGAGATCAGGTTGCCGTCGACGACGACCGGCTCGTCGAACCAGCGCGCTCCGGCATTTTCCATATCGTCGCGAATGCCCGGCGTCGAGGTGACGTTGCGTCCGTTCAGAATGCGGGCGGAGATGAGCACCCAGCCGGCATGGCAAATTTGCCCGATCGGCTTGCCCGCCTCGTTCATTTCGCGGATAAAGGCGAGCACCTCGGGATAACGCCGGATTTTGTCCGGCGCCCAGCCGCCGGGAACGAGCACGCCGTCGCAGGACGCGCTGTCCAGTTCTCCGTACGAAAGATCGGAGGTTGCCGGCACGCCGTACTTCCCGATATAGGTCCGGCCTTTCTCGGGCGCGGCGAATCGGACGGTAGCCCCTTCTTCGCGCACGCGATAGACGGGGTACCACAGCTCGAGATCTTCGAATTCGTCATCCAGAAGACAGATGACGGATTTACCTTGAAGCGTCATAATTGAAATCCCTCCCGAAATGATTGGTGATCGGCATAAGAGCTTGGCTCAAGTGCCAGAGACGGCACAGCCGTTTATCGTTTATGCCTGGCCAGAACTTATTTTATTGTAGCGAAGGAGTTGCGATGAAGCAAACCGATCAGCGGCAAACGGGCCGCTTCCGGCGTCTGTGGCGCTGGCTGCCGGCCGTCGCGTGGATGGCCGTCATCTTTGTCTTGTCCGGCCGGGAAGGCGACGAATTGAATACGGTGCTTCCGTTGTTCCAGCAATGGATGCCGTGGATGGAAAGCTTTGACTGGGGACATTATTTCGCCTATTTTATTTTGGCTCTCGCATTCGATTTTGCGCTAGGCGGCCGGGCGGACCGCTGGTCCGGCAAGCTGTTCATTGTGGCGCTGTGCGGACTGTACGGGGTGACGGACGAATACCATCAATCGTTCGTCGACGGACGGACGCCGGATGTGCTCGATTTGCGCAATGATTGCATCGGCGCCGCCATGGCCGTCGCGCTGACGGCGATTCCTTTCATCCGGAAGCGGTGGCGGCGAATCGCGCCGTGACGTTCATTGCCCCGCCATAGTAAAAATTTCATGAAAACGGCGGGAAGGATTTTTTGCAAAAAAGGTCGAATGTTCTTCTACATGTCGTTCTCTGCCGGTTCGGCGACGCACTCGTCCGGCGGATGCCAGTAGAAGGAGTGACCAGCTTTGCGAAAACGGTGTTCCTGCGGCGACATCATGACGGTGAAGCTTCGCACGGTCATATACTCGGGCAAAGTGGAAATTAACAATGTACCGATTTATTCCTGCCCGTCATGCAGCCGGAGCGAAGTGTTTCCGGAAGTAAAATCGGATCTGACCGGACTGATCGGCCAACTCGGTGAAGAGCCAAAAAAGCAAACCTTTCTGTTTAACGAATGGAATGAGTGGGCAAATTTGTTGGTAGAGTCTGTTATCGGGCACAAGATGCCCGATCTCGAACAGGTGGAGCGTCTGATCGAGGAACGGATCGATGAGCTGCTCGATTTGTACCTGATTGCTTGCCGGCTCGGCGACGAAGCGTGGAAAGCGGATTTGAATAAACGGTTGTCACAGATCAGCCGCAGGTATACCCTTACATAGGTTGGGGAATTTGGAGTTTGAAGAGGAGAGAGGGAAATGGCGAACTATCGCACGCTGACGACGGTCGAGCAATGGAACGAAGCGTTCCGGGCAAGCGCGGAGAAACCGCTGCTCGTATTCAAGCACAGCACGCGCTGCCCGATCAGCGCCGGCGCCTATGAAGAATGGGGCAAATGGCTGGAAGACTCGGCGGATCTCGGGATCGGCCATGTCCTCGTCCGCGTTATCGAGGAACGGCCGGTATCGAATGCCATCGAGGAAGCGACGGGCGTGAAGCATGCTTCGCCCCAAGTCATTTTGGTCAAGGACGGCAAGGCCGTATGGAACACGTCTCACTGGAACATAACGTACTCCTCGCTTGACGAGCAAGTCCGGCAACATTGCGGAAAGTAAAAATTTGTCGTATCATTAACGGTAACGTTTAATCGGATGAACAAAATTTGAGTTAATGGAGAGAAGGATAGTGACGGTAACTATTTATGACGTGGCGCGGGAAGCAGGCGTATCGATGGCGACTGTTTCCAGGGTGGTCAACAACAACCCGAACGTAAAGCCGCAAACGCGAAAAAAAGTATATGAAGCCATCGAACGTCTCGGCTATCGTCCGAATGCGGTAGCCCGCGGATTGGCAAGCAAGAAGACGACGACGGTTGGCGTTGTCATTCCGGACATTTCGAACGCGATATTCGCGGAAGTGGCGCGCGGTATCGAAGATATCGCCAACATGTATCATTACAACATTATTTTGTGCAACTCCGACAAGAAGAAGGAGAAGGAAATCCGCGTTATCAACACGTTGCTGGAGAAGCAGGTAGACGGTCTGCTGTTTATGGGCGGCGCGGTAACGGACGAGCATCTGCAGGCGTTCAAGACGGCCAATGTGCCGATCGTGCTCTGTGCGACGACCGACGAGAACGGCGTTATTCCTTCCGTCGATATCGACCATGAAGCTGCCGCATACGATGCCGTATCCACATTGATTGCCCAAGGACATAAGCGGATCGCCATGATCAGCGGCACGCTGCAGGATCCGTCGGTCGGCTTTGCCCGTTTCAGCGGATACAAGCGCGCCTTGGAGCAAGGCGGTCTGAAGTATGACGAGACGCTCGTTCGCATCGGCAACTACCGGTACGAATCGGGCGTGGAAGCGATGAACTATTTTCTCGACTTGCCGGAGAAGCCGACCGCCGTATTTTCGGCAACGGACGAAATGGCGATCGGCGCCATTCATGCGATACAAGACCACGGCTTGAAGGTGCCGGCGGACATTTCCGTGATCAGCGTAGACAACAGCCGGATGGCGTCCATGGTTCGTCCGCAGCTGACGACCGTCGCCCAGCCGATGTACGACATTGGCGCGGTATCGATGCGTCTGTTGACAAAGCTGATGAAGAAGGAGAACGTCGAGCAGTCGAAAGTGGTGCTGCCTCATGAAGTCATCTCCCGCCAGTCGGTCGCGCAAGCCAAGGGCTGATGCGCAAGCGGGAGCAGAAGCGCGGAGGGAGGGGCTCGATCGGGATGAGCCCCGGCGAAACGCTTGCAATCGGCATTGGCATCCGAAGGAGAAGCCGCCTCCCGTCATTTTGACGGCGACAGGCGGCTTTTTTAATTTCCAATTTGCCTCTAACCGTCCGCCGGTGAGTTCCGCTATCTGTCCAATCGTCGCCCGTCCGCCGGTATATTTCGCCATCTGTCAAATCGTCTCCCGTCCGTCGGTGCTTTCCGCCTTCCGTCAAACGTGGCCCGTCCGTCGATGCTTTCCGTCTTCCGTTAAACGTCTCCGGTCCGTCGGTGCTTTCCACCTTCTGTCAAACGTCTCCGGTCCGTCGGTGCGCCTCGCCTTCAGCACCCATCTCCCAGCAGGTTGTGTTGGCAAAAAAGTTGCAAAAGTACAGGAATTTTGACCCAAATAAGTAAATATAGCACAAAATACTGCAAAAATACAGTAATTTTTTGTGATTTTCGTTTATTTGGCTTGAACGGATCACAAAAACTGCATTTTCGCAGGAATTTTCATGTTTTGGTTATTTTACGTCCGAAAAAATTGCATTTTTGCAACTTTGTTCTGCCCATGCCTTGTCCAGGCGGCGCTTCGCTATTTTCTCACTTTCCTGTTCGATCTTGTTTGCTGCCTTGCGATGAATGCGCATTCAACGGTGATTCGACGGCTTCTCTACTGCGATTATAGCGATAAACTGTAACTAACTGCGATACTGCATTAACTGCATTAACTGCAACTATCTTGAAAATCTAAGTA
>NZ_JBCNFP010000095.1:0-22101 GCF_050481165.1 Paenibacillus cisolokensis | reverse complement strand
AGAACAAATGCTGCTTTCGTTCACCGCCGTTTCAGCGGCGACTTTTATAATATATCACACCGGAGCTCGTTAATGCAAGCATTATTTTTCATTTAATTTCTTCCATATTGCTTTCGGCTCCGTCGCGCTCGTCCGGGCGCGTGTTCTAATTTAGCATAAACCGCTTATGCCCGTCAACAGCCTTTTTCTGCTTTTTCCGTGCTTCCGTTTCCTATATGCGGACCTTGCATGGAAATAACAAATCAGCCGGCCGACGGCGCCGCCGCAGAACCGGCTGTATGCATCGTTTGGGCATAATTAGTGTGCGAAACGGTTGCCGGCATCAATGATCAACGATCTATATTACCGTCATTTGAAGCCCGGCCAGAAGCGCTACCCCCGGCAGCCCCAACACGACGACCGTACCGATCGTGGCCGGATTGAGCGGGATATACATGCCGGGTATCAATCCGATGCCGTTAAGGGCGTAGAGCGCGATCGCCGCCACGGTCAAATGAAGCGCGAACCGGCTTATCCACGACCACGAAACGCGATGCCGCAGCAGCATGACAGCAAGCCCGAGTCCGGATACGGCCAGCAGGGCGATCCATACCGTTCTCATCCGGCCGTCCCCTTTCTCCAAACGGGATGAGTGACGGCGAACTGCTTCGCTTGGCGCAGCAGCATTTCATAACGTTTCTCCGCCGCCTCCATCGCATAAATGGCATAATCGATTTGATCCTTTCCGACGGCATACTCGAAATGCCGGTTGGCATTCTCCCAGTCCCGGTGCGCTTCTTCAATCTCGCCCAGCAACCTGCTTCCGAAGACGGCTTCTTCCATCGCCCGTTGGCCAGCCGTTTCGCGTTCCCGAACTTTCCTCCACCAACGTCTCATCCGGCCCCCTCCTCCCGCTTGTCCCGCAGCTGTCCGACTGTTACATCTTTATGAACCGGACACGCAAAATAGAACCATGCGGAGGAGCAAAACAAAAGAGCTTCGACTCCCCGAAAAACGTTCCGGCGGTGATCGAAGCTCCTCGATTGACGTCCAGTAAAATATTACCCCGTTCGCCGCCCGGTCAGGACAACTCCCGCCGGCCTTCCAGCGCCTTGGACAACGTCACTTCATCCGCGTATTCCAGATCGCCACCGACCGGGAGGCCGTGAGCGATGCGGGTGACGCGAATTCCGAACGGCTTGACGAGACGGGAGATATACATGGACGTCGCTTCCCCCTCGATATTGGGGTTGGTCGCGAGGATCAGCTCCTGTACCCGTTCGTCCTCCAGCCGCTTGAGCAGCTCGGCGATGCGGACTTCGTCCGGACCGATACCCTCCATCGGCGAAATCGCCCCTTGAAGCACATGATATTGGCCCTGATATTCTTTCGTCCGTTCCATCGCCACCAAATCTTTCGATTCCTGCACGACGCATATGACGGAAGGATCGCGCGTCTTGTCCTGGCAAATGCGGCAGGGGTCTACGTCAGTAATATTGCAGCATATGGAACAATAATGTAAATTGCGTTTGACGCTGACGAGCGCCTTGGCAAAATCGATCACATCGTCTTCCTTCATCCGCAACACATGAAAAGCGAGCCGGGCGGCGGTCTTCGGACCGATGCCCGGCAAGCGGGTGAACGAGTCGATCAATTTGGCGATCGGTTCGGGATAATACAAGGGTGCTAGCTCCTTTCGGACGAGAACGTCCCGCCTTCTTCGGCCGGCTTAGAACAGGCCGGGAATTTTCAGGCCGCCCGTAAATTTGCCCATGTCCTGATTAGCCAGCTCTTCCGCTTTGGCCAACGCATCGTTGACGGCGGTAAGCACAAGATCCTGCAGCATTTCGACATCATCGGGATCGACCGCTTCGGGCTTGATGGTCACGCCAAGCAGCTTTTTATGCCCGTTCATGCTGACCGTCACAACGCCGCCGCCGGCCGTTCCTTCAACCGTTTTGTTCCCGAGCGCTTCCTGCGCCTTCAGCATTTGCTCCTGCATTTTTTTAACCTGCTTCATCATCTGGTTCATATTATTCATGCGTGGCCACCTCTTCCAATCGAATTTAATCTTCCTTCAATTCTACCATATCTTCGCCAAACAACCTGTACGCTTCTTCGACCCACGGCGGTTTGGCGCCGGGCGCATCGCCGGTTTCCTCTTCCGGCTGAAGCTGCAGCGGCTCACCGCCGGGCGCCGGCGCGCGGTCCATGGCCGCTTGCCATTCCTTCAGCATGACGGTGCAAAGCTTCGTCGGCTGTCCAAGCGACTCGAGCAGAACGCGCTCGATCAATTCCCGGTTGGCCGGCTTCTCGGTCGTTTCCCGGTGCATGGCGCTCTTAAATGCGACAAGAACGGCATCGCCGGAGGACGAAACCGGCTCCCCGTCGACGAGCCAGGCATGGACCGTAATTTTGGCGTCCTTGACCCGCTGAAGCACCTCGTTCCATTTCGCCCGCACCTGCGCCGTTTCCCGGCTGCCGGCAGCCGCCAGGAACGGTTCCAGCTTGACGGCCGAGCGGCCCGCGCCAGAGAGCGCGCCGCCAAATCCGCCGCGCTGTCCGAAGCTTCTGGCCGAGCCTCGCGACGCGCCTTTATCCGCCCCTGCGGCCGGTTCTCTCGAGGCTCCTTGCACGGCGGCCGCGGCAGGCCCTTGCTGCATCAGGCTTTCCAGCCTGCGCTCCAGCGCCTCCACCTTCCGCTCGAGGCGAACGATGTCGGCGGACGCCGCAGAAGTCCGATCGTTTCCTTCCGGCGGCGAGGCTGCCGTCTGGCCTTGCGTCTCGGGCAAAGTGCATATTTTCATTAGCGCAACCTCGAACAGCGTTTGCGGCTGGGATGCGAAGCGCATCTCGTTCTGGTAACCGTTCAATATATCGATCATGCGAAACAGCCGTTCCGAAGAGAACGAATCGGCCATAGCCCGAAACGCGCCGGCATCGACGACGCGTTCCGTCGAGCCGGCTTCCGGCGCGAGCTTGAGCACGAGCAGGTCGCGGAAGTAATAAATCAGATTTTCCATGCACTTTTCCGCGCTTTTGCCGGCCTGCATCAAATTTTCCACAAGCGGGAGCAGCGCTGCGACATCGCGGTCCCGCACCGCTTCGGCCAGCTTTGCGAACTGATCGGCCGCGATACCGCCGGTCACATCGACGGCGTCGCGAAGCGTAATACGCTCGCCGCCGAATGCCGCTACCTGCTCCAGCAAGCTGATGGCATCCCGCATGCCGCCCTCCGACAGCCGGGAGATATAAGCGAGCGCGTCCGCTTCGGCCTCGATCCCCTCCTCGCGGCAGATGCGCGCCAATCGCTCGGTTTGTTCTTCCAGCGACACCGGCCGGAAGTCGAACCGCTGGCACCGCGAAACGATCGTCGCCGGCAGCTTGTGCGGTTCCGTCGTAGCCAGCATAAAGATGACCTGGCCAGGCGGTTCTTCCAGCGTCTTGAGCAGCGCATTGAACGCTTCGGTCGTCAGCATATGAACTTCGTCGATAATATAAATTTTGTAGCGCACCTCGGAAGGCGCGTACCGGACATGGTCCCGGATATCGCGAATTTCATCGATGCCCCGGTTGGACGCGGCGTCGATCTCGACGACATCCATAATACTGCCGGCCGTTATGCCGCGGCAAGCGGCGCATTCGTTGCACGGTTCCGTTGCCGGACCGTGCTCGCAGTTCACCGCTTTGGCCATAATTTTCGCCGCGCTCGTCTTGCCCGTTCCCCGCGGCCCGCTGAACAGATAGGCGTGGGAAATCCGCCCTTCGCGAATCGCGTTCTGCAGCGTCTGGATGATATGCTGTTGGCCGACCATGTCCCGGAACGTCTGCGGACGCCAGGCTCGATACAAAGCTATATGTGACACGCCGATCGTTCCTTTCTATCCATCCGATTACCTTATTATACACGAACCGGTAGCATGAGAAAATTGCCGGCCGGCTCAAAGCCGCCAAATCGGTTTTTGCCCCAGCAAAAAAGCCGCCGCCTGTCCGCAAGCAGCAGCTGCAAAAAAACTGCAAAAAAAAAAATCGAAAACCCTCTCTGCAGAGGGTTTGATCCTTTGTAATATGTATACCGTGCACCTGCCCTCGATCCATGCGACCCGAACGGCACTCTCGATTCCAGCTCGAGCCAGGCACTCCCCCGGCACATGGATGGGCTTGCTTACGGCTGCTTCCTTCCGGACCTGACCGGGTTCACAAGTATCCATTGCGGAGGACCCGACTGTCAGCACTGTTCACGAACACCAGGCCTCGCATCAGCATAACCTCAAGCAGGAATTCAACCTCGCTACAGCGGATTGCGAGTTACAGGGCACCGCTACCTCCCCATCTAGCACGGCAAACATAAGTATAGCCCATTCCACCTTAAATCGCAACTGTCTGAAAATAGAAGCAACCGGGGTCATGACAAAGCCGGTTATCTTGCCGTTTTGACGTGGACCCGGTAGGTCGGCATATTGTATTCCAGCATCGCTTGGGCTTTGCTGCCCAACTCTTGCACGCCTTCGTCATCCAGATCTTTGCTCGGTTTCAATGTGACATACAAATGCGGACCATGAAACGTAATGCGCGAACTTTCGATCCCGTTTAAGCTTTGCAGTTTCTGTTTCACAAAATCAGCTTGCGCGCGATAATCGAAATGCGGCTGTCTTCCCGGCAGCAGCGGGTTGCTGTTAACCATCCCGAGATGCCCGTCGTTTCCGTAAGACTTGGCGGTCGGACCGGTCCGGGCATCGTTGTTCTGGCAGCCGGCCAGCAGCAGAGGCAAGGAAAGCACGATGATGAATCGGCGCAGCAGACGCCGTCTCGCAACCGTATAGAACGGCATGAAAAAAACCTCCCTTCATCCATAGGATGGCTAAGGGAGGTCTGACGCATTCTGCTAAATTGAGCCAGGATGCCATTACATACCGTATTTTTTCTTGAAACGGTCGATACGGCCGCCTACGTCCGTGAACTTTTGCTTACCCGTAAAGAACGGGTGGCAAACGGAACAAATCTCGACACGCAGGTTCTGTTTGATCGAACCGGTCTCGAAGCTGTTGCCGCAAGCGCAAGTTACAGTCGTGACGTGATAGTTCGGATGAATATCCGGTTTCATCTCGTTCACCTCTTTCCGCCCTGGGCTACGTTGCGAGCCCAGAGTTAAAATACGCACATAAACGGATTATATCACGCCGCATGCCGGAATAGCAATGCCTCCGGCAAGGCCGCTAAACTTTACCGGCAACGGGAGGAACGCGGGTATAGGAACCGATAACCACATCGGGCAGCTCCTCCCGGAAAATGTCCAGCATTTGCTTCATGCCGTAGACCTCTCCCTGCGGCGGGGGAATAAGCTCCAGATAGCTCTCGGGATCGATGTTCAGATTGCGCATCTGAATCAGCCGAAGTCCCGTCCGGCGCGCAAAGCCGATCATCGCTTCCATTTCTTCCTCCCGATCGGTCACGCCGGGAAAAACGAGGTAGTTGATCGACGTGTAAACGCCTTTGTCCGCGGCATAACGAAGCGACCGTTCCACATTGGCCAGGCTGTAGCCCCGCGGCTTGTAATATGCGTTATAATGGTCGTCCATCGCGCTGATGGTGCTCACTCTCATCAGATCGAGGCCGGCATCGACGATCGCCCGGATATGGTCGGTCAGGCCCGCGTTCGTATTGATATTGATGTAGCCGTTCGACGTCTTGCTGCGAACGCGGCGCATCGCTTCGACGATGATCGCCGCCTGCGTGGACGGCTCGCCTTCGCAGCCTTGCCCGAAGCTGATAATCGCGTCCGGGGTTTGAAGATGCTCCAGCATGATCTGCTCCACTTCGTCGACGGTCGGCCGGAAATTCATGCGCGTTTGCGGCGCCGGAAAACCGCTGTCGTCCGGCTGCTCGGAAATGCAGCCGAAGCAGCCGGCATTGCACGAATACGATACCGGAACCGCACCTTCCCACCGCTGCAAAAACGTATTGGCCGCCGTCAGACATTCATAACCGAGCGCGCAATTGGACAAATGACGGTAAAGGCGGTTGTCCGGGTATTTGGCGAGCAGCCGGTCCACCTGAACGCGCAGCTCCCGCCGGTCGCAATTGAGCGGGTTCCACCGCTGCGGGTCGTCGCTCTTGCTGGCGGCAACGTAAAATTCCCCGTCCTTCCAGACTACGGCCGTATAGCCGAACAGCGGCAGCTTTTGCGTTTTGTCCGTTTTGACATATCCGGGAATCGCCAAGCGAGTATAGCCTTGCGGGAGCAGCGCTCCTACCGCTTGCATATTCTCCGGCAGCTTCTCCATCTGCCCCGTCCGGACATTCAACCCGATCGGCCGCGTATGCGGCAGCCCGACCAGCGTCGCGCCTTCCGGCAGCGGAATAAGCTCGTCTTCCAGCAGCTCGACGATCATGTCGCCGCTTCGCCCGAGTCCGATCCACTTTTCGCTGTCAAACACTTGACCCTTCTCGTCAGCATAGACGAGCTTCATATGCGTTCCCCCTCTTGAAACCGCCCTGCCGGTCTGTTTCAGACAGGCGTCGTCCGGGTATTCCTGCGGCCCGCCATACCGCCGGAGCTTCCCGAAGCGGGCGCCCCGATGCCCGAAGTGTCAAGCATGCTGAGAAACTCCTGGTTCGTCTTCGTTTCGCGAAGCTTCTTCAGGAAATTGTCGACGAATTCCGGAGAATCGTTCATGCTTTTGCGAATCGCCCACACTTTATCGAGCTCTTCCTTCGTCAGCAGCATTTCTTCCCGGCGCGTACCGGAACGGCGGATGTCCAGAGCGGGGAAAATACGGCGCTCGGCCAGACGGCGATCCAGATGAAGCTCCATATTGCCGGTTCCTTTGAATTCCTCGTAAATAATATCGTCCATCCGCGAGCCGGTTTCAACAAGCGCCGTAGCGAGAATCGTCAGGCTGCCGCCCTCTTCCACATTGCGCGCCGATCCGAAGAACCGTTTCGGACGATGGAAAGCGGCCGGATCGATACCGCCGCTAAGCGTCCGCCCCGACGGCGGAACGACCAGATTATACGCCCGCGCCAGGCGCGTAATGCTGTCGAGCAAAATAACGACATCCTTCTTGTGCTCCACAAGCCGCAGCGCCCGCTCCAGCACAAGCTCCGCCACTTTAATATGATGCTCCGGCACCTCATCGAATGTGGAAGCGACCACTTCTCCTTTGACAGACCGCTGCATATCGGTCACTTCCTCCGGCCGCTCGTCGATCAGCAGCACGAACAGTTCGATTTCCGGATAATTCTCCGAAATGCTGTTGGCGATCTCCTTGAGCAGCAGCGTCTTGCCCGCTTTCGGGGGCGCCACAATCAATCCCCGCTGACCAAGACCGACAGGAGCGAGCAAATCCATGATGCGCGTGGAAAGTTTGTGTGGAGACGTTTCAAGAACCAGCTTTTTTTCCGGGTACAGGGGAGTAAGCGCGGGAAAATGAAGACGTTCCGACGCATGGTCGGGATTCTCGCCATTGACGGCGTTGACCTGGAGCAATCCGAAATAGCGCTCGTTTTCCTTGGGCGGCCTGCACTTTCCTGACACAAGGTCGCCGTTCCGCAAATCAAATTTTCGAATCTGGGAAGCGGAAATATAAATGTCTTCCGAACTCGGCAAATAATTGATCGGACGCAAAAATCCGAAGCCTTCCGGCAAAATTTCCAGCACGCCCTGCATAAACATAAGGCCGCTCTTTTCGGCTTGCGCACGCAAGATGGCGAAAATCAATTCTTTCTTTTTCAGTTGGCCATAATACGGAATTTGAAACTGTTTTGCTAGCTTGTAAAGCTCTGTTAGCTTCATTTCTTCCAAATCGGCGATCTGAAGATCACTCAATACGCTCACCACTTTATTCAATTTTTTTATTTCTATCAAGCTTTGCCGGAAAGGGCGCCGCCTATAACCGGCACCCTGCCGGTTTAATCCGAATCCCGCCAAACCTCCGCGCCAAGAAGACGAAGGTTATCTACCAGATTGTCGTAACCCCGATCGATAAACTCTACACCGGAAACCTCGGTTACACCATCTTCGACCGCAAGCCCGGCAACGACAAGCGAGGCGCCCGCGCGCAAATCGGCAGCGCGCACTTTGGCGGCGTTCAGCCGGCCGCCTTCGATGATGGCTGTTCTTCCTTCGACGCGTATGTTGGCGCCCATCCGCATCAGCTCCGGCACATGCTTGAAGCGGTTGCTGTAAACATAGTCGCTCAGCAGGCTGACGCCTTTCGCTTGCGTAAGCAGGCTCGTCATCGGCGACTGAAGATCGGTCGCAAATCCCGGATAAGCCAGCGCCTTGACGTCGACCGCCGAATATTCCGGAGCGCCGACAATGCGGATCGACTCGTCAAACTCTTCGACGTTCACGCCCATCTCGCGCAGCTTGGCCGTCACGGCTTCCAGATGCTTCGGAATAATATTATCGATTAGAACGTCTCCGCCCGTGGCGGCGGCGGCAATCATATACGTACCTGCCTGTATGCGGTCGGGAATGATGGAATGACGGCAGCCATGCAGGCTTTCGACACCTTCAATGCGAATCGTTTCGGTACCGGCGCCTTTGATTTTGACGCCCATGGCGTTCAAAAGTGTCGCTACATCTATGATTTCAGGCTCTTTGGCCGCGTTCTCGATAATTGTCGCACCTTCGGCACGGGAAGCCGCCAGCATAATGTTAATGGTCGCTCCAACGCTTGCCACGTCCAGATAAATCTTCGCGCCCTTCAGCTTTTTCGCCGAAATGTGTACCGAGCCGTGATCGTTGCGGACGGTGGCGCCAAGCGCTTCGAAACCTTTGATATGCTGATCGATAGGACGGGGCTCGAAGTTGCATCCTCCGGGAAGACCGATCGTCGCTTCGCCGAATCTGCCCAGCAACGCTCCCATCAAGTAATAGGAAGCGCGCAGAAGCTTCACTTTGCCGTTCGGCATCGGTTTCGAACGAAGCGCGGACGGATCAATCCGGATCGTATCCCCGGTCCATTGCACGCTTGCTCCAAGCTCCTCAAGCAATTCGCAGTATACGGCCACATCGCTCAGATGAGGCAAATTGTCCAGCACAACTTCCGATTCGGCAAGAATGGACGCAGGCAGCAGCGCGACTGCACTGTTTTTGGCACCGCTGATCGCAACGGTTCCCCGCAGCGGGCGACCGCCGCGAATCAATAATTTCTCCATAACGTTTCCCAATCCTCCATTGGAAGAGAGCAAAGGTGAGAAATGCTTATCCGCAGGCCGCCCGCTTGCGAGCAGCCGCGTCAAGCATTGCAGAAGCCATCGAATTCAGGCCTTTCCGGGATGAGAGGCCGGGATCCGAATGTCCAGAACGGGCTTTATGTTGCCGACAGGAACGGTTGATGATGCGGTCTTCCGCATTGGTGTGAAAAAAACCGCCTCGCCATATCGGGGCGGTCGTTTCCGGATATATGAGGTCGAGTTACGCTTGATTGCTGCTGCCGAACAGACGGATCTTTTCCCTTACGACTTCGATCATCGCATTGCGGGCAGGGGCCAAATATTTGCGCGGATCGTATACTTTGCTGTCGCCGCTCAATACTTCACGGATCGCGTTGGTGCAGGCTACCTGATTCTCGGTATTGACGTTGATTTTGCCTACGCCGGCCTGGATCGATTGACGGATCGCTTCGTCCGGTACGCCGGAACCGCCATGGAGCACGATCGGCACCGGAATCGCGTCAGCCACTTTCTGGATGATGTCATAATGAATTTTCGGCTCGCCCTTGTACATGCCGTGAGCGGTGCCGACAGCGATAGCCAATGCGTCAACGCCCGTCTCCTCATAGAAGCGGATCGCCTCTTCCGGCTTCGCAAGCGCGGCATGCTCTTCGTCCACGCTGATGTCGTCCTCGACGCCGCCGATCGTGCCGAGTTCCCCTTCGACCGATACGCCCATGGCATGAGCGGCCCGGACGACTTCCTTGGTCAGGCGGATATTTTCCTCCAGCGAATAGTGGGAGCCGTCGAACATAACCGAGGAAAAGCCGGCGCGGATACATTGCATAGCGACCTCGAAGCTGCTGCCGTGGTCAAGGTGAAGCGCGATCGGCAATCCGGACTTGCGGGCTGCCGCTTCCGCAATCGCCACCGTATATTCGATACCCATATATTTCAGGGCGCCTTCGCTAACCCCGAAGATGAAGGGCGATTTTTCGGCAATAGCCGCTTCGGTGATCGCCTGTGCGAACTCCAGATTGTTCATGTTAAACTGACCGACCGCAAATTTGTTTGCTTTTGCTTTCGGCAAAAACTCATTCATCGAGACAAGTGGCATTGTTTCATATCCTCCCTAAAATGACCGTCTTAAAATCTCAAGCCCGTTCCGACTTGTCATACTGCGTTATTATACCATATCAGGACAGCTAATGGTAATGCCTCTTTCTGCATACCGTCCGAGTACAAAAAAAGATCCTGAACCAATGTCAGGATCCGACTGCATAACGATTTTTCGGTTCGCCGCCGCGTAGCTGCATGTTGACCGCCATCCTCATTTCATCAATATCGAACGGCTTGGTGAAATGCATGAGCGCGCCATGGTCCGTCGCTTCCTTGATCATATCGAGTTCCCCGTACGCCGTCATCATAATCACCTTAATGTCGCGGTCGATCGACTTGATATGCTTCAAAATTTCGAGTCCGTCCATGCCTGGAATTTTCATGTCGAGCAGCACAAGGTCAGGCGACTCCTGCCTTACAAATTCCAGGGCCAGCTTGCCGTTGGGCGCTTGAAAAGTGACGTATCCTTCGCTGCTAAACACTTCCATCAGCAGGACGCGGATGCCGTTCTGGTCATCGACAATCAACACTTTCTTCTTCTCCAACTGCATTACCTCCCCGCTTGGTTGCGACGCGTCAAAAAATTTGGCCATCTTTTCCATATACATTAGGATATCTAAGTTATTCGCGTCGAAATTGCAGGAATCCTGCTAACAGAGGAATAAAAATGCAGAAGTGTCAGTTGGCGTAATGCAAAGCCGCGCGAACGAAGCCGCGGAACAGCGGCTGCGGCCGGTTCGGCCGGGACGTAAATTCCGGATGGAACTGCACGGCCAAAAACCACGGATGGTCCGGAAGCTCCACCATTTCGACCAGCCGCCCGTCCGGAGACGTTCCCGAAATCCGAAGTCCCGCCGCTTCGATGCGATCGCGGTACTCGTTGTTGAACTCGTACCGATGCCGGTGCCGTTCGTAGACCAGCTCGTCGTTGTATTCGCGCATGCCGAGCGATCCGTCGGCCAGCTTGCAAGGATAAAGGCCAAGCCGCATCGTTCCGCCCAAATCCTCGATGTCCTTCTGCTCCGGCAGCAAGTCGATCACCGGATGAACGGTCGAAGGATCGATTTCGGAGCTGTTCGCCCCTTCGAGCCCGAGAACGTTGCGCGCATATTCGATGACCGCCACCTGCATGCCGAGACAAATGCCGAAGAAAGGAACGCCCTGCTCGCGCGCATAACGGATCGCGATAATTTTGCCCTCGATGCCGCGATCCCCGAACCCGCCGGGAACGAGAATGCCGTGTACGCCCCGAAGCTCGTCCGCCACATTGTCCGGCGTCAGCTCCTCGGCGTTGACCCAGCGAATCCGCACTTCCGAGTCGGCGTCGATTCCGGCGTGGCCGAGCGCTTCCACAATGCTCAGATAGGCGTCATGCAGCGCGACATATTTGCCGACGATGGCGATTTCCACCGACTTCGCCAGATTTTTCACCCGTTCAACGAGCTTCCGCCATTCGGTCATATCCGGCTCCGTCGCGGACAGCTTCAGATGCTGGACGACGATATCGTCAAGCCCCTGCTCGCGAAGCATAAGCGGTACTTCGTACAGCGTCGAGGCGTCGCGGCATTCCACTACCGCATTGGCGTCGACGTCGCAGAACTGGGCGATTTTCCGCTTCAAATCATCGGCAAGCGGATATTCCGTCCGGCATACGATCACGTTCGGCTGAATGCCGATGCTGCGGAGCTCCTTGACGCTGTGCTGCGTCGGCTTCGTCTTCACCTCGCCGGCAGCCTTGATGTACGGGATGAGCGTAACATGAATATACATCACGTTGTCTCTCCCGATATCGCTCTTGATCTGCCGGATCGCCTCCAGAAACGGCAAGCTTTCGATGTCGCCGACCGTACCGCCGATTTCCGTAATGACGACGTCGGAACCGGCTTCTCTGCCGGCGCGGAATACGCGATCCTTGATTTCGTTCGTAATATGCGGAATGACCTGAACCGTGCCGCCAAGGTATTCACCGCGCCGCTCTTTGGAAATCACGGTCGAATAAATTTTGCCAGTCGTCACGTTGCTGTTTTTGGACAAATTTATGTCGATGAAACGTTCGTAGTGGCCAAGGTCCAGATCCGTTTCGGCTCCGTCGTCGGTAACGAATACCTCTCCGTGCTGATAAGGGCTCATCGTGCCGGGGTCAACGTTAATGTACGGGTCGAATTTTTGGATCGTCACCTTCAGACCCCTGTTTTTCAACAGTCTTCCGAGCGATGCCGCCGTAATTCCTTTGCCTAGCGAAGATACGACGCCGCCGGTTACAAAAATGTACTTCGTCACTTGATGATACCCTCCATGCCTCATGAATTAATGTTAGATTGCCCGCAAAACGGATGACTACTTCCCGAAAAAAACAAAAAAAGTGACACCCGTGTCCACGGGGCACTTTCCATGCTTTTATATCTATCCCAAAATGTTATCGAATCAGAAGCCCATGCAATAGTTTATACTCTGAACGGTAGCCTGTCAAGCAAGCCGTTGCGGCTTTCCGAAACGGCCGAAACGACGCCGTCCCGGATTAAAGGTGAACGGCAGACGCCCCCGTTTTCCGCGGAAATGAAGGCGTCTGCCGTGTTGCGAGCATGTGCCGGCCCGATGCGTTAACGATCGTCCTCAACGCTCTCGTCGTCCGGTTCGAAGTCTTCTTCCACTTCTTCCTCTTCATCCACTTCATTTTCAAACTCGTCGACCAAGGCTTCGTCTTCGAGCTCTTCGTCATCGACGACGACATCGTCGTCCACATCAACGTCTTCGTCGGCCTCGTCAAACAGATCCTCGGTATCGTCGTCGAAGATGTCGAAGCCGTCGTCATCGCCGGCATAGCTGTCAACTTCCTCGTCCGTGTACAAGTCCTCGTCGTCCAGATCGTCGTCGTCGTTAATGATCCGCGGACGTTTTGCGTTCGTCACCGAATCTTCGGAGCGCTCAACCGGATACCAGCGCTTTAATCCCCAAGTGTTGCCCCCTACGCAAGCGAAACGGCCGTCAATATTAATTTCCGTATATATCTGTGCGATGACTTGATCGAGCTCTTCGTCGGACAGTCCCCGGATTTTGGCAATTTCCGTAATGAGGTCCCGGTAGTAAAACGGCGTATTGGCCGCCTTCAAAACTTCGAACGCCAGATCGACCATCGGCATTTCCCTGACGCGTTCCGGGTCGAGTTTCAGCGTGAACTCGCTGCTCATATATGGACACTTCCTCTCGCTACCGTATCTGCTTACTATACTGTCTATCCATGTCATCCTATAGTAAAACCTATTTTTTTCAAAAATGCAAGCGCCAGGCCGACGCTTGACCGAAACAAAAGCGAAGGACAAAATGCCCTTCGCTTAGACTGTATCCGCCACGTCCGCCGACTCTTTGCAGGTAATCGGCAATAGGTGGCAAGAGACTTGTGCGGTCTCTCCCTTTATACTATGTCCCTTAAGGGGAAATGACACGGTATCAAGCCTATTTATGCGAAAAAAGGCCTGTGGCTTATACGGGCCGTGGCACCCGTTCATACAATAGTCCAGCATCGTCCGTCGGGAGGGACGCCAAAATTGGACACTACCGCATTTCTCCGTTGGTTGAACGACACGATGGCTAGCAAGATCGCCAGTGCGAACAAACGAATTATTCGTTTTCAAAGCAGAGCCGATTATCGCAGATTTATACGGAAATGGTCGGAAATGAAGCAGTCCCTGCCTCCTTTGAACGATGTCCAGCAAATGCCTATTATCCAGGCTATCTCCTGTCCGCTTCCGATGGAAGCCGCTTTGCCCCGTTTCGCGGAACGAATCTGGATCGAGGAAGACTGCCGGATTGACTTGCACGCTGTATCCCAGAAACCGGTCGCATCCGTGTCGGACAAAGGCATTCCCTGGGGCGTCCAACAAATTAAAGCCCCTCAAGCCTGGAGCATGACGACAGGATACCGGGTCAAAGTAGGCGTCATCGACACCGGCATCGATTTCAGCCACCCGGATCTGCGTCAATCGATCGCGAGGGGCATCAATTTGCTGAACCGGAGCATGCTGCCCCACGACGATAACGGCCACGGCACCCATATCGCCGGCACGATCGCCGCGGCCAACCAGCCGCACGGCATGATCGGCGTCGCGCCGCGCGCTTCGATCTATCCGGTGAAGGCGTTCGACCACAATGGCAGCGCCTATGTCTCCGATATTATCCTCGGCATCGACTGGTGCGTCCGCAACAAGATGGATATTATCAACATGAGCTTCGGGATGAAAACCCGCAGCAAGTCGCTGCTCAACGCGGTTCTCTCGGCGCATCATGCGGGTATCGTCGTCGTCGCTTCTTCCGGCAACGACAGCAAGCGGCGGACAATCGACTATCCGGCGCGCTATGCCCAGACGATCTCCGTCAGCGCAACGACGCGCTTTCGCCGCATCGCCCCGTTCAGCAATCGCGGAACATTTGTCGATATTTACGCGCCGGGCGATCGAATCGTATCGGCATGGATGGGAGGCAGGTATCATCAAATGAGCGGCACATCGATGGCGACATCGCATGTCAGCGGAGCGATTGCGCTGCTGCTCGCCTACCGGCCAGGCCTGTCGCCCGCGGAAATCAAAGCGGTGCTCCGCCGGTCGATGCAGCCGCTCAGAGGCCGAATAGTCCCCCGGAACGCCGGGGAGCTGGATGTTATGCGCATGCTTCAGGCCGTGGATCGCAAACGTTAGCGAACCACGGCCTTGCCATGCGGCCGAGCGCGATGCCGACAGAGGCTCGGCATCGATGCAAGCCGCACGCTCCATTGCCTCGGCCTGCTTCCTACATACGTTCCGGCGCCGAAACGCCCACGAGCCGGAGGACGTTGGCGATAACGGTGCGGACGGCCGCCAGCAACGCGAGCCGCGCCTGAGTCTGGGCGGCGTCTTCGGTAATGACGCGCTCGGCCTTGTAGTAACTGTGAAGCTGGGCGGCCAGCTCGTACACATACCGGATCAACCGGTGGGGCGCGTATTGCTGCGCGGCTTCCGCGACTTCCTGCGGCAGCTCGCCAAGCTTGCGCAGCAGGTCAAATTCGTGCTCCGCCGTCAGACGGGAGAGGTCGATCGCATCGATCTCCTGCAGTTCGATGCCCTGTTCCGCAGCCTGACGGAAAATGCTGCAAATCCGCGCGTGCGCGTATTGCACATAGTAAACCGGGTTTTCGTTGGAAGCGGATATCGCCAGATCCATATCGAAATCGAGATGCGAGTCCATGCTGCGCATCGTGAAGAAATAACGCATGGCGTCGACGCCGACTTCGTCCATCAAGTCTTCCATCGTGACCGCCTTGCCCGTCCGCTTGGACATCTTCACTTTCTCACCGTTCTGATACAGGCTGACCATCTGGGCAATCAACACGACGAGCTTGTCCGGATCGTTGCCGAGCGCCTCCATGGCGGCTTTCACACGCGGAATGTAACCATGGTGGTCGGCGCCCCATATATTGATCATCCGGTCGAAGCCCCGGGCGAACTTGTCGCGGTGGTAGGCAATATCCGGCGTCAAATACGTATAGGAACCGTCGTTTTTGACGAGCACGCGGTTTTTGTCGTCGCCGTACGGCACCGTCGACAGCCATACGGCGCCGTCTTCTTCGAATACTTGTCCCTTCGCCTTCAACGCCTCCAGCGCCTCTTCCACCTTGCCGCTTTCGTACAGCGACGTCTCGCTGAACCAGACGTCGAAGGAGACGCGGAAGCGTTCCAGGTCGCGCTTGATTTTGTCCAGCTCGCGTTCCAGGCCGTACTTCCGGAAAAACGCGAGCCGCTCCCGATCCGGCAGCGACAACAGCCGGTCTCCTTCTTTTTCGGCCAGTTCCCGGGCGAAACCGATAATATCTTCGCCGTAATAGCCGTCCTCCGGCAGCTCCGCATCCCGTCCGAGCGCCTGAAGGTAGCGCGCCTCGATGGACAGCGCCAGATTCTCGACCTGCTTGCCCGCATCATTGATATAATATTCGCGCGTCACGTCGAAGCCGGCAAAATCGAGGATGTTGCACAGCGCATCCCCGACGGCCGCTCCTCTGGCATGGCCAAGATGCAGGCTTCCCGTCGGATTCGCGCTGACGAATTCAACCTGCACGCGCTCGCCGCCGCCGATGCCGACTCGGCCGTAATCGTCTCCGGCGGTCAGCACATCCTTGACGACCGGATAGAGATAGCTCTTGTCCATCCGGAAATTAATGAAGCCCGGACCGGCGACTTCGGCGGACCGGATCGAGGCTTTCTGCAGATCCAGGTGCGCGATGATGGCCTCGGCGATTTGCCGCGGATTGCGACGGGCGATCTTCGTCAACTGCATCGCGGCGTTGGTCGCCAAATCGCCGTGCGCCTTGTCCTTCGGAACCTCCAGCACGAACGCCGGCAATTGGTCGGCCGAAACGAGTCCGGCGGCTATCGCGGCTTCGGCTATAGCCTCTTTCACTTTTTCATATACCTGCTCGAGCACATTCGCATTCATTCGCTTTCATTCCTCCTGTATATCGAGACGAAGCCGAAATCGGCCGACATGCCGGCCGTCGGCCCGCAGCTCGTAAGACCATGTCAGCGTCATCGGCAGCTCGCCTGGCGCCTTCTCCGACATGGAAAGCGCGGTCGTTTTCGTTTCCAGCGGAAACGACAGGTGGGCGGAACGGTAACGGCCGGCCCGTACGGCGCCGGCGGCGAAATATTGCTCCGATTCCACGCCGCCTCTGCGCGTCACGCTCAGCTCTCCGCCTTTCAACCGGATGACCGTCCGCACCTGCCCGTTCAGATCGTCGGTCTCCGCGTAGCGGATATAGACCGACGCCTCCTTGCGAAACAGCTCTCCCTTGTACTTCCGAACCGTACGCTCCCCATCCTGCACGCTCTCCACGGTAACGAACACGTTCTGCCTGTCTTTCATGCCGATATCTCCAGTCTCATTCTCTTGTTACTACTATATACAGGAACGCTTGCGATTTCAATGCGGTGCGCATCGGGCATCATGCCGGAACACGCAGCTGGAGCGCGCAGCTTAGATGACTTCCAGTCCGTCGCGGTCCGGCAGCTTCGGGTGGGGAGTGTGCGGCTCCGTCTGATACCAGAACGCCACAGAGGCGATATCGTCCTGCAGAGGCAAATATCGTCCGCCCTTCCGCCATCCGAGCGCCTGAATCGTCACTTTAAGATCCTCCTCGAACCGGATAGGGTCCATAATATGCCAGCGGTACATGCCGAACCGCTGCTGGCTCCGGTATAATCCGTCCGGCTTGATCACCTGCGGCAATCCGAGAAATGCTGTGGAATAGACGCCGTATTGGCCCTGGGGATGCTCGAAATTCCATGCGCCGCCGAAATAATCCTCGGTGCCGGTGCCGCAGATCGTCGGAAACTCGTCATCCCCGTCGATGTAAAATTTGATTTCCCCTTCTCCCCACCAGCCGTTGTTGTTGACGCCCCAAGCCAAGTAGGTGCCCACATAATGCCCTTGACCCCGGACGCCGTCCAGCAGCGTATGGACTTCTTTATAAGGAAGGGGATTGCTGCGCCGCCATTGGGCATGAAAATAGGCGGCATCGTCCGGCACGTCCGTAAGCGCGTATGTAATTTGGTAATAAACCACGGCGGACTCGTCGCCAAGATTTTCGATCGTCAAGCGCGCGGACCGGCGAAACGGCATTTCCCAATAGCTGTTGAACCCTCCGGCCGGATTGACCGCAACCGGCAGCGAAGAGACGTTGCTTCGCTCGCACCAGCCCTGGCAGAAGAAATCCCCGAGCGGCGTTTCGATCGAGGGCGCATCCTCGTCGTCCCAATAAGCGCGCAGAATAAGCGACCGCCAGTTAGCGGGATGAGTCGTCAGCCAAATATGTTGAATCGCGCCCCCTTCCCGGATGTCGGCAAGCGTGAACACTTCACCCGGACCGATCTGCACCGAAGGCGACACTTTCCACCCGATGCCGAGATCGCGGGCGCAGCTTGCTCCCGTGCCTTCGGAAGCCATGCCGGCTTTCCCCTTCTCGCCGGTGAAATTTTCGGCGCTGATCGAGCGCGTCTTCGCGCGCGACAGCCGTGACAAATTGCCGAGATGCATCCCCAAACCGTTAAACATGCCATTCGCTCCCTTCAATTTAACTGTGCGACCTTAAACTGTACGACCTTAAACCCTACGACCTGCACGACGAAAAAACGGTACGACGATAAATGTACGACGATGTATCCTCATCATTATAAAGAGCTGCGTAAGCGATTTCAATTCAATTGTCCGACCATTTCTTCCGCGGCTTGAACGAAAGCGCCGATTCATGCTTTAATGGCTAAAGATGAAAACGAAGTATCACAATTTGAAAATCCGGAAGCTATTTTCAACAATTGAATTATTGCGCAATTGGAGCAGACCATAATACGATTTTCACTGACACGAATCCAGAGAACGGCTGGCAAGAAAGAAGGGGAACCGCTATGGCTGTCAACATATTTCCCGTACTAACCGACAACGAACGGAGGCTGCCGCTTTGTGTGACGACTGCCGGTTACTGGACCAACCAGGAATCGATCGTGCGGCCCGACGGGTTTCCGTCCTATCAGTGGCTGCAGGCGGTCAGCGGCAAAGGCGTCCTGCGAACGGACGGGCGCGAGCTGATCGTCGGTCCGGGTCAGGGCATGCTGCTGATGGCGAACGAAGCCCATGAATACGAACCGCTCGAGGCGCCATGGGGCGTGCACTGGATCGGCTTCGACGGTCCGCGCGCCGCGGAGATGCTGCGCGATCTCGGCTATGACCGTTCCGACGTGCTGTTCATCAGCAATCCCGACGCGACGCTGAAGACGATGATGGAAATTACGTCATTGCTCGGCTCGTATCAGCCGGCCGCGGCGCTGGAAGCTTCGGCCGCACTATACCGGCTGCTGCTCGATCTGCACCGGTACGGTTCGCGCACCGAGCTGCGATCCCGCAAGCATCATCTGGACGCGATTGCCCCGGCGCTCGAACATATGGAGAAGCATTACGCCCGCACGATACCGCTCGACGAGCTGGCGCGGCTGGTCGGCTTTACGCCGCAGCATGTATGCTTCCTGTTTCAGCAGGCGCTCGGCCTGCGCCCGATCGAATTTCTGACGCGCGTCCGGATCCGCAAAGCCAAGGAGCTGCTGCTGAACGAACCGGATCTGGAAGTGCAGACCGTCGCGGCCCGCGTCGGATACGACCATCCGAGCTATTTCATCAAGCTGTTCAAACAGCAGGAAGGCGTCACGCCGGTCATGTTCCGGCGGATTCACAGCAGCCGCAACCTCTAGCATCCGGGCGGCCGCCGGGCAGCGATCGGGTACGGCCTCATTCGGCCTCGGCAAGATACGGCAGGAGCGCGCGCCATGCGGCGATCCGGTCTTCCAGCGTCCGCATGCGCGGCGTCGGAATCGGGCTTGTCGAAGGCAACCGGAGCAGGCCGATGCCACCTTCATTCGCAAACGCCGTACCGAAATGTTTGCGGAACGTCTCGTACGCTTTGGCCCCGTTGAAGGCGAGGCAGCGGATGCCCGGATAGGCGGCGAGCAGCCCCGTGATGTCGTTCGGCCGCTCGTCCCGGATATTGGCATCGAGACTGCCTTTCCGCCTGCAGGAAGCGATCACGTCCCAGAGGGCGACGCCTTTGCCCTGCGCATAACGAAGCCGGGCATCGTACTCCTCGTCCGGCACTTCCCCGAACAGGCCGTACAGCACCGGCCAGAAATAATTGCGCGCATTGCCGTAATATTGATTTCTTAGAAGCGACTCCCGGCCGGGCATGCTGCCGAGCACGAGCACAACCGCCCTCCCGTCGACGACCGGAGGAAAACTGCGAACGCGTCCTTCTCTCCTTTCTTCCGACATATGACCCTCCTCCTGATTCTTCGGCCTTGATTACGAACCATTATAGCACGACTCGCCGCCCGTTCTTCGATCGGCCGAATTTACCGGTACAGAAGTCGGATTCGCAGGAATATGAATGAAATTCTGTGTTTCTTCACCAGTCATGATCAAGTAAAATATGGGTATCAGCCCTATGACACGCACTGTAACATGAGGAGGAGTACGAACCGTGGCGATTATCAGAGTCGTCAAGTACGACGGCCCGGCCGATGTGTTTGCCTGGAAATATCCGGAGCACGAGCTGGGCACTTGGACCCAGCTGATCGTAAACGAGTCCCAAGAGGCCATTCTGTTCAAAGGCGGGCAGGCGCTCGACCGATTCGGAGCCGGCAGGCATACGTTAAGCACGCAAAATATACCGATCCTTCAATCCGTCATCAATTTGCCGTTCGGAGGCGATTCGCCTTTCACCGCGGAAGTATGGTACGTCAACCGGCTGAACGTTCTGGATGTCAAATGGGGAACCGCGACGCCGCTCATGCTCCAGGACCCGAAATTTCATATTATCGTACCGGTGCGCTCCTTCGGGCAATTCGGCATTCAAATCGAAGACTCGCGCAAATTTCTGCTGAAGCTGGTCGGAACGCTCCCTGCATTCGACCGGGACGCCATGGTCCGCTATTTCCGCGGCTTGCTGATGATGAACATCAACGAACTGATTTCGTCTTACGCCGTACATAAAAAAGTCAGCTTCCTCGAAATGGGCGCTTATATCGGCGAAATGTCGGCGCATATGACCAACCGCGTAAAGGAAACGTTCGCGGAATACGGCATCAAGCTGCTGCATTTCTATGTCGAATCCGTCAACGTTCCGGACAACGATCCCGCCACGATACGGCTCAAGGAAGCGCTCGCGAAGAAAGCGGAAATGGACATTCTCGGCTATACCTATCAGCAGGAGCGGACGTTCGATACGCTGGAAGGAGCGGCGAAAAACGAGGGGACATCCGGCGATCTGCTGGGAACCGGACTCGGCATGGGGCTCGGACTCGGGATCGGGGACGGATTCGGCCGGCAAATTTCGCGTCTGACCCCCCATATGGAAACCGAAGCGCTTCACGCCTGTCCCAATTGCGGGACGATGAATCGGCACGACGCCAAGTTCTGCTCCGGCTGCGGCCGTCAGACGAGCGCCCCGTCCCCGCAGGCCGCCGCTTCAGAAGCGGGGCCGAAGGGCACGCCGTGCAGCAACTGCGGCCATCTGCTGCAGCCGAACGCCAAGTTCTGTCCGAACTGCGGCGACAAATTCGATCCTTGCCCGAACTACGGAGCGGACAATCCGGGCAGCGCCGAGCAGTGCGCCAAATGCGGCCACACGCTCAAAGCGCCCGCATGCGCCAAATGCGGCGAAAGCCTGACGCCGGGCGCGAAGTTCTGTCCAAGCTGCGGCGCGAGCGCGGTGCTCAAATGCGGCCGCTGCCAGCACGAGGTCAAGCCGAACCAGAAGTTTTGCCCGGAATGCGGCAACAATCTGACGGAGCAGGAGGAGAAAGATGGCTGACAACCGGACTTATGCACGAATCGCTGCTTTCATTTACGCGCTCGCCATCGCCGCGACGATCGCGGTCGTCTTCCTCGCGTTGCCGTTTGCAGGACCCGGTTACGCCTGGATTTCGCTGGCCGCGCTGCTGATCGCCGAATCGACGGTTTTCGGCGTCGTCATGTATTTCATCTCCAACCGCAGAACGTTCCTGAACCAGGTTCCCGGATATGTCGCCTACGGGATGACGGCGGCCGCGTATTTCGCCGTTACCATCGCAGCCGTCGCGATTTGCTCGGTACTTTCGCTTTCGCTGCTGACCTACGGAATCATCCATCTGCTTATTATAGTCGGCGCGGCCATCATGCTCGGCATCGTCGCCTTTTTCGTCAAGTACATGGAACGCCAGGACGAGACGATTGCTGCGCAAGCGCAGTTCGTCAAGCAACTGCTGCTCGCGCTCATGTCAGTGTCAAGTCAGTGTG
>NZ_JBCNFP010000094.1:0-10773 GCF_050481165.1 Paenibacillus cisolokensis | reverse complement strand
CGCTAAGCTTCAGAGAAGCAAGCTTCTCCTCAGCTCCGCTCGACTTGCATGTATTAGGCACGCCGCCAGCGTTCGTCCTGAGCCAGGATCAAACTCTCCATAAATGGTAAAGTTGATTGTGCTCATTATTGTTGCTTCCGTCAATTCTCATTGACGGGGCAGTTCGCTCGTTGTTCAGTTTTCAAAGAACAAATGCTGCTTTCGTTTCACCGCCGTTTCAGCGGCGACTTTTATAATATATCACAGTCTCCTATGCATATGCAAGAACTTTTTTTAAAAAATTTGATTGCATCTTTCAGGAAATCGTTCTTGCTAAGAGGGACGAGCATTAATTTAACATACACATTTCAAATCGTCAAGCCATGGATTCCGCAAGTCTGTAGCGAAGTTCGAGCGCATCGGGATCGCCTTCCGCAGGCATGATCGCAACTTCCCGCACGTAAGACCGTTTAACAAGCTGCTGAACGACCAGCGAAAGATCGACGTGCAAACCGGATATCGCCGGATGCTGCTGAAGCTCCGAAATGCTCCAAGGCTCTTTGCGGCTCGACAGAATATGAAACAGCAGCGAACAGCTCGATTTCATTTTGCTCATGACGGAAAATTCACACGCCAGCAAAACAAGCTTGACCCGCTGCTCCAGCGATTCGGGACTGGCGGTCAATTCTTCGAACAGCTTGTAGATGCCGGGATGAAAACGGCGCATTTGCCGCCATACGGTCAGTTCCGGGTGGTGACCCGCTTCGATGAGCACAATATGGGCCCAATGATGCAGGGCGTTCAGGACATGGCTGTATGCATCGAGCACATTTTTGTCCTGCAGGTCTTGTTTGGCTTGCAAATAAGTGCGCAGGAAGCCGGCAAATTCGACAAGCTGCTTCCGCTGGCGCAAATCATCCGGAAATAGAAGAAGTTTATGACGCAGCCGTTCCAAATACCCGTCCCGGTCCACAACGATTCCTCCCCGTACCAGCCATTGGATCAAACTGCGGTGTTCCCCGCTGGCGATCGATCGCTCCAGTTCAGTTTGCCCAACGGTCCGTACCAGCATCCTTTTGCCCTCGAGGGCGATATGACCGGTAGCCGCTACGGCGTCGTCCAATATAACCAGCAACATCTGATCCAAGCCGTCGATAATCGGACTGTAGGGGTACGGGTTATCGATCATGACCAAACTGACGAGGCCCGGCATCGTCTTCAAAGCGTCGATATATTGCTCTTTCGTATACTGCACTTGATCCTCCATATAGCTTCACCGCCCGGTTTCGGCTATAATATAACACTGCAAGGAATATGTTCGACAAAGCTTACCGCGTTTCCTGCCTGACCGTCAGAAAACGTGTTGATCGAGGGAGATGACCAAATGTTTTTCAAAACAAGCAAGCTTAACGAGTTCCGGCTGTGGGGCCTCGTCTTCACGTTGCTCGGCATGGGCCTTATGGTCGTCGGCACCGCGGGCATTGTTTTTTGGGGACCGCAGATCGGCAAAGTAATTGCCGGCATTTTTATGGTATTCGGCATGATCGCGCTGATGGCCAGCGTCGCCGTTTATTTCTGGGCCGGTATGATGTCGACGAGCACAACGGTGCTGGAATGCCCCGAATGCGGACGGCAAACGAAAATGTTGGGCAAAACCGACCGGTGCATGTTTTGCAAAACGATTTTGACGTATGATATCAGCAAAGCGACGGAAATTCCGGCTGTCGAAGAGGATGACGGGGACGAAACCCGCGGGGAACACCATGCGCATCCGGCAGACAAATCTGCATCTTCCCAAGCAACCACCTGAGCCGGCTAAGCCGACCGGCCTATGAAGCGCAAGAACCCGTTCATGCCTCAAAGGGCAGACGGGTTCTTGCGCTGTTTTAAATGATAAGCCGATAAGTTCATTTTATGATTAAGTATCGAGTCCGGACAATAATCAAGATTTTTGCTTCAGAAACCGGTCGATTGCCGGCCAAATTTCAGCCGAGCCGAATGAACGCTGCCAGGTCGCGACGCCTGCGAGATCGTATTTGCGCACCAGCCCCACCCTCGACGCCGCCGAGCGCTCATCCTCGATCCATATGCGCTGTAACGCGCCGTTCTCTTCATATTCGACGTAATGCTGTCCGGCGGATTCGTCAAATTCGGGCTTCAGCTTCCGCTGGGCTATAATGTCCGCAACCTGGTCCATCCCTACCGCTTTCGAGCTTACTTCGACGCCGGATTCTCCTTGCTTCTCCGTCCATATGCGGGTATAGAGCGGCATGCCGAGAATGAGCTTCTCCGGCGGCACGCCATGTGCTTAACGGATGCTTCGGTCCAAGGCAGCGAGGCGACCGACCCCGCTTTCGGACTGGAAGCCCAATGTTCGTCGTACGCCATGACGATCATATAATCGACAATCCGGCCAAGCTCGCGGCGGTCCAGAAACGCCGACCACATTTCGCTGTTCGATTTGGGCGTCACATCGATCGACACAGCCAGGTTTTGTTCATGCAGAAGCGGCGTCAGCTCCCGCACGAATTGAACGAGATTTTCCTTGTCCTTCGTATAAACATTTTCAAAATCAATATTGATTCCTTGCAAATTGAACATTTTCGCATAGGCGAGCAACTGCTTGATCATGGAAAACCGGGTGTCCGCATCGGCCAGCGCTTCGGTCGTCCGCTCCGGTTCGAAACCGTTGCTGAACAGGCCCCACACCTGCTTGTTGTTGCGGTGCGCCCATCTGACATAGGCCGCATCCGCTTTGCTGCGGATTTTGCCGTCCCCGTCCAGCAGTTCGAACCAGGTTGGGCTGACGACGTTTACGCCGGGCAGCGGTCCGATCTTGGACGGGTCGGGATTGCGATTATAAACCGCTTCCCAGGTCATATTGATTTTCTGTCCCGGCTTGTTCCAGGCGACAAATGGCTCGCTTCTTTCCGGCTCCGGTATCTTTTCCGCTTCCCGCAGCTTCACATCCCGTTTGGAGATGTAACCGATATAGCCTCCCGGGCTTTGCAGCCGGTACCATCCGTCCTTCTCTCCCCATACCCGGAAGACGGCGTTCGCCGGCAGTGCTTCAACGATCGGCGCCCTGATCGTCGGCTCGCTGCGCATTTTCGCCTCTTCAACGGCTTCGGCCAGCTGAACCGCCTGTCCCGCCGCAAGAACGGTCACAATGCCCGTCGACTCCGCCACTTCCGCGTACAGTCCATATAACTGCTCGAGCGGTTCTATCGGCAAATAAACGGTGCCGTCGCGCGCTTCCGCGGCGAAACGCAGCTCAAGCGGTTTTTCATTCAAGGCGGCGGTAAGCGCCTCGGTCTTCATGCGCAATACTTTATCGGAAGTCGTCATAATAATCGAGCCGGATTGTTCTTCATACCGGATCGATTCCTTGGACCCGGCGGCCAGCTGCGCGACCGATAACGGAAGCTTCGGCTCGCCATTTTCCAATACGGCGCCTTCCTTCATCAATTCGCCGTTGAAAACGATCGGATGCTCCACTCCGTAGTCGATATCAAAGTACGAAAAATTCGGGACAAATTTCAAATAAATAATCCAAATACCGAATGCGAGAGCCATCAAGCCGCAAAACGTCATCAAATTTCTCCATCTGCCGCCCCTTCGCCGCGATCTGCGGCGAGTGTAACGGACCTTCACCTCTGCCTTCAACCTCCTGTCCCGGACAAAAAAATGAAAACGCGCAGCCGGCATGGTTCCTACCAGCCGATCTGCGCGTTCAAGCGCCGCGAACCGCCCTCCTGTCTATACGTTACGACAACCTTTCAGTTTTTGTGGACCGATTTGCAGTTGGAGCATAAACCGTAAATTTCCATCCGATGGCCTTCCACCAGAAAGCCAGTTTCGCGGGAGGCCGCTCTCTCCACTTCCAGCAGCGGCGGATAATCGAAGTCGACAATTTGTCCGCACGACTTGCATATTGCATGATAGTGGTCTGACAAGTCAGCGTCAAAACGGCTGGAATCGTCGCCGTAAGTCAATTCCCTGACAAGTCCGGCCTCAACAAACAGCCGCAAATTATTGTAAATCGTTGCAACGCTCATGCTCGGAAAAGACGGAGACAAAGCTTTGTAAATTTCATCAGCCGTCGGATGTGTCATCGAATTCATTAAATAGCTCAGGATGGCGTGACGCTGCGGGGTCATACGAACGCCGTTCATTTTCAGTTGTTCAAGCGCTTGTTCGACTTTGGCACCCATTTCCCCTCACGCCTTTCTCGTAGTAAACGTTGTGTGTAGTTAACGTTATTGTACGTGCATTTTTCCTCTTTTGTCAACGCAACTTCCCTGATTTCTCATGTTTTACGGGATGTACCTTTTTATGAAGATGCTGTTATTGGCATCGATATTAATGCGGTAAACGCCGTCGCCGATCGCGCCCTGCACCGTTTTTTGGCTGACTGCGAACGGCAATTCCGTTTCGATACTGCCGAAGGTGACCGAGCCGTAAATCGAATAGCTGCCGTCTTCCGGCAGTTCGAGGCTTATTTCGCCCACCGAGCTGTCAATGTCCCAATTGCCGCCGACAACGGAGCTTGCAGCGCTGATGCTGCCGTTTAACGTATAGGCTTTGACGGTGCGTGCCGCTTCCTTAATGCCGATCCGGCCGTTCTTCGCATCGACCGCGACGTTGCCGTCGATTCGCGTCAGTTGAATGGCCCCGTTCGTCGTCGAAGCGTTCACGTCCCCGCTTATGCGGGATGCGGCGATCGCTCCGTTCGCCGTTTGCAATTCGGCACTGCCCTGCACGCGGCTGACCGTTATACCGCCGTTCTTCGTCGCGGCATGGACATCGCCGGTAATTTGCGATATTTGAATTTCGCCGCTGGCATTACGAGCGGTCAATCCGCCGGGCAGCGTCAATCCTTTCACGCTCAACGTCCCGCTGCCGGTCTGAACGTACAACGCGAGCGGCTTCGCCTCTTCCGACAGCGGTGTTTCCGCCGCCTCGTCTGTTCCGGCCGTTTCATCCGGCTCCGGTCCGTTCGCCGGATCGGGCGATGGCAGCCCGTCCGCTTCCCGTTCCGGTGTTTCCGCCGCCGAACTTTCGCCGCCCGCGGCAGTATGGCCGCTTAAGCTGGCGTAAGCGTCCAGTTTATCCGCCGGCAGCGTCACTTTCATATTTATGCGGGGGGTGCGGCTTCCGTTCGCCCCGTAAAGCTCGCCTTTCGCTTCGATCCGGAATTCTTCGCCTGCCGCAAGTTCTATGCGTGACCGGTCGGCTACGGCATCCGCCGCGGCTTTATCCGGCAAATCGACCCAGAGCACCGCCTCCACCCGCACTTCATCGCCTTCGCCCGCCCGTACGGTCACTTCTCCGTTAGGATTGTCGATCGCGATCGTTTTCGTCTCCGGACCGAGCGGCTTGGCGGTTGACGGCAGGACATACCGGAAGCCTTTCTCTTCCCCCAGATCCCCCAGCCCGGCAATATCCACATTCCATTGATCGAGCCAGCGGAAAGGCAGCGCAGCATATTGCGTCACCCCGTATGCCGCCGCCGCAATGACAAAAGCCAAAACCCCCGCAGCCGCATCGAACGACAGCCGGAGCGGCCGGCGCCGATAGGCGTGCCAAACGCCATATCCGACAAATTCGAGCCCGAGCAGCAAAAAAACGGCAGGCCACCATTGTTCCAGCAGCACCAGATCGTTGCGGTTTTGGGCACGGTCCCACAGAAGCAAAACCGCAACCGATACAATCAGCAGGATTGAAGTCAATCGGCCGAGACGCGGAACGCGGCTGCCCGGACGTACGCATAACAGGGCTGCTATTATCAAAAGTCCGATACCGGGTGCATAATCGGCCGCACGGTCGAACAGCGGAATGAATTCGCCGGGCATCCGAACGATGAATAGCAGCAATGCCCCGGTCGCCAAAACAGCCAGTCCCTGTATAATAACGGTCGCCGGGGAAGGCCGTTCTTCTCTCACCGGCGATTTCGCGGCCGGACTAGCCGTCAATTGAAGCGTATCGAACACACTGTAAAAATAAAGAACAGGCAAGGCAAGACCCAAATACACGATAAGCAGCAAATGCCGGCCGCCCGCTGAATCGGCCAAACGAATCATCGTCGCGATGTCGAGCAGCAGCGCCCCAAGCAGCAGAATGCCTTTGGCATAATATCCGAGATACAAATGACCGGCTCCGGGAACGAAAAATGCGAGCAGTCCTGCGGCTAACCGGCTTTTCTCCCGCGTGCCTTCCGGCGGCATGACGCCCTTCATACCGAGCTCACGGCGCAAGCGCCTCCGGGATGCTTGATTTTATCCAACGGCGCGGGAACCGTTTGCCGCTTGGACACGATCGCCGCAGCAGCCTCCGAGGAAGAAGCCGCTGTCGGACCGATGCTCGACTTTCCCGTATTCATTATCGTCCCCTCGCCCGAAAATCCGATACCGGTAATGACTGCCGCCAGGTCGGCCCGGCCGTTCGACTTGCCGGCGAAAGCCGGGAAGCCGCAACTGAAAAGCAGCGTCAGCAAGCAAGAGCCAAGTGTCATAGACGAATCCCCTGCCTTTCCTCTTATGCACGAATCGTATGTCTCCATTACTATACGCGCAGCTTGGTACCGGCTTGTCTGTATCATACTAGAAAACGGGATATAGAAAAAGTAAAAAGATGCCGCCGCTTCTTGAGCGGGGCATCTTCTCTTCTATCGGCCTGCAGCCTTATACGCCGGAAGTCTAACCGTTCAACCGTTCCGCAAGCAGCTGGTTGACAAGTCCGGGGTTCGCTTTGCCTTTCGTTTCTTTCATGACTTGTCCGACAAGGAAACCGATCGCCTTTTGCTTGCCGGCCTTGTAATCTTCTACCGATTGCGGGTTCGCCTCGACGACTCGATTTACAATTTCGCGAATGGCGCCTTCGTCGCTGATCTGCACAAGCCCTTTTTCCTCGACAATCTGCTGCGGGAGCTTGCCCGACTCGAGCATTTCCTTGAAGACGGTCTTGGCGATTTTGTTGCTGATCGTTCCTTTCTCGATCAATCCGATCATTTCTCCGAGACCTTGACCGGTGATCGGCACGTCGCCGATTTCCAGATTGTTCGCATTCAGATGGCCGAGCAGATCGCCCATGATCCAGTTGGCCACCGCTTTGGCGTCTTTCGTGTATGCCAGGCTCTCCTCGAACAAATCCGCCAGCTTCTTCGAAGACGTAATCACTTCCGCATCATAGGAAGAGAGGCCGTAATCGGTCGTGTAGCGCGCCTTGCGGGCATCCGGCAGCTCAGGGATCGTCGCGCGTACGCGCGCTTTCCATTCGTCGTCGATGATCAGTTTAACCAGATCGGGATCGGGGAAGTAGCGGTAGTCATGCGCCTCTTCCTTGCTGCGCATCGACACCGTGCGCCCTTGCGCTTCGTCCCAGCGGCGCGTCTCCTGAACGACGCGGCCGCCGCTGTCGAGCACGTCGGCCTGCCGCCACTGCTCGTATTCAAGTCCCCGCTGCACGCCGCGGAAGGAGTTCATGTTCTTCAGTTCCGTCTTGGTGCCGAACTCCTTCTGGCCATAAGGACGCAGACTGATGTTCGCGTCGCAGCGCAGGCTGCCCTGCTCCATCTTGACGTCCGAAACGTCACAGTACTGCATGATCGCCTTCAGCTTTTCCAGATACGCTCTCGCTTCTTCGGGCGATCGGATATCCGGCTCGGAAACGATCTCGAGCAGCGGCGTGCCGACCCGGTTGAAGTCGACGAGCGAAGCTTGTCCGCCGCTTACATGCGTCAGCTTGCCCGCGTCCTCTTCCAAATGAAGCCGCGTAATGCCGATCCGCTTCGTCTGGCCGTTAACTTCGATATCGATCCAGCCATCCCGGCCGATCGGCTGGTCGTACTGGGAAATCTGATACGCTTTCGGTGAATCGGGGTAAAAATAGTTTTTCCGGTCGAATTTGCTGACATCGGCGATCGTGCAGTTGAGCGCCATCGCCGCCTTCATCGCGTATTCGACGGCTTGCCGGTTCAACACCGGCAGCACGCCCGGATGCCCGAGGCAGATCGGACAAGTATGCGTATTCGGCGGCGCGCCGAAGGACGTGGAGCAGCCGCAAAAAATTTTGCTCTTCGTATGCAGCTCGACGTGCACTTCGAGGCCGATCACCGTCTCGTATGCTATTGCTTCAGACATTGTTCTCGTTCCTCCTGCTCTAACGTGCTTCGTTCGCCACGCTTACAGCTGCGGGCGCCGCTTGTGATGGTCGGTATGCTGCTCGAAGGCGTGAGCCGTACGCAGCACGGTCGTCTCGTCGAAAGGCTTGCCGATAATTTGCAGGCCGATCGGCAAGCCGTCGGCCATGCCGCACGGCACGCTGATGGCCGGAACGCCGGCAAGGCTGACCGGGATCGTGCAAATATCATTTAAATACATGGTGAGCGGATCGCCGATCTGCTCGCCGATGCGGAACGCCGTCGTCGGCGCCGTCGGCCCGATAATGACGTCATAATTGGCGAACACGTTGTCGAAATCGCGCTTGATCAGGGTGCGCACTTTTTGCGCTTTCAAATAATAAGCGTCATAATAGCCGGAACTGAGCGCATACGTGCCGAGCATAATGCGGCGCTTGACTTCCGGACCGAAGCCCTGGCTGCGCGATTTGCGGTACAGATCCAGCAGATTGTCCGGATTGTCGGCGCGGACGCCGTAGCGGACGCCGTCAAACCGGGCAAGATTGGATGACGCTTCGGACGAAGCGAGCAGGTAGTACGTCGCCACCGCGTATTCCGTATGCGGCAGGGACACTTCCTCCCAGGTCGCGCCGAGCCCTTCGAATACTTTCAACGCCGCCAAAATTGCTTCCTTCACCTTCGGATCGATGCCTTGACCCATATATTCCTTCGGCACCCCGATCCGCATGCCTTTGACGTCCCCGGTCAAAGCGGAAACATAGTCCGGGATGTCCACATTTGCCGACGTCGAATCCATCGGATCGTAGCCCGCGATCGCTTGCAGCACGTAAGCGGCGTCTTCGACGTTCTTCGTCAGCGGTCCGATCTGATCCAGCGAAGACGCGAACGCGACGAGGCCGAACCGGGACACGAGCCCGTAGGTCGGCTTCAGCCCGACAATTCCGCAGTAGGCGGCAGGCTGGCGGATCGATCCTCCGGTGTCCGAACCGAGCGCAAAATAGACTTGTCCGGCCGCGACCGAAGCGGCCGAGCCGCCGCTGGAGCCGCCGGGGACGTAATCGGTGTTCCACGGGTTGCGGGTCGGGAAGAACCCGGAGTTTTCGTTCGAGCCGCCCATCGCGAATTCGTCCATATTCAGCTTCCCGACGGTGACGGACTGGGCGGATTTCAGTTTTTTGACGACGGTCGCGTCATAGATCGGATTGTAATTGCTCAGAAAGCGGCTTGCACAGGTCGTCAGCAGCCCCTCGGTGACGATATTGTCCTTGATGCCGGCCGGAAGCCCGAACAGCAGTCCGCGTTCCGCCCCGGCGGCGAGCTGCCGGTCCAGCTCGGCGGCCTGCTCCCGCGCTTGCTCCTCATTCAATGTAATAAAGGCCCGGATGGACGGGTCCGTCTCCTTGATCCGGCAGTAGGATTCGTCTACCAGCTCGGCGACCGACAGCTCCTTGTCGTGTAATTGTTCGTGCAGTTGCTGCAGGCGCATGTCAAACAGTGCCAACAGTCGTTCCTCCCTTCAACATGAACGGTCGTTTATTCCAATACGGCCGGCACTTTGAACTGGCCGTCTTCCTCGTCCGGCGCGTTACGCATAACCGCTTCCAGCGGCAGCGATTCGCGCACCTCATCGTCGCGCATGACATCCGCGAGCGGCAGCACATGGCTCGTCGGCTCCACATCGTCCGTGTCGAGCTCGCCCAACTTCTCCGCATATTTCAGAATGGCGTTCAGCTGTTCCGTAAACAACGCTTTTTCCTGATCGGACAGCTCGAGTCGAGCCAGATCGGCGACATGTTCGACATCCTTTACCGTAATGCTCATCCGTCATTCCTCCTTTTGCTTCTGCTCATTCTACCTATTATAGACGAAGATGGGGGACGAACTCAACGAGATGAAGCAGACTTAAGACGGAACGGTCACAAGACGGAGCGGACATGAGAACGTGCGCGCATCCGGCGGACTTCCCGGCATGAAGAAGGGGCTGTCCCAAAAGGTCTTGAATGACCTAGGGACCGCCCCTTCTTTTTTGTCTTATGCAGTCTCGTCCGCCACCGGACATTGGGGCGGAAGAGTGGCCGCCGCGATTATATGACTGTCGGACTGTTCCAGCGAACCGATGTCACTGGTGGCAGCCAAAGATGGCTGTGCCAGCGGGCCGCGATACTATCGGCGTTAGCCGAAGATGGCTATGCCAGCGGGCCGCGATGTCACCGGCGTTAGCCGAGCAGGCTATGTCCAGCGGGCCGCGATGCCGCCGGCGTTAGCCGAAGATGGCTATGCCAGCGGGCCGTGATGTTGCCGGCGTTAGCCGAGCAGGCTGTGCCAGCGGGCCGCGATGCCGCCGGCGTTAGCCGAAGATGGCTGTGCCAGCGGGCCGTGATGTCGCCGGCGTTAGCCGAGCAGGCTGTGCCAGCGGGCCGCGATGCCATCGGCGTTAGCCGAGCAGGCTGTACCAGCGGGCCGCGATGCCATCGGCGTTAGCCGATCGACCCTTTTCCGGCGGGGCAGGGGCGCCGGTAACAGCTGAAGAGCGGTGAATAGTGCAAAAGTGCAGGATTTTCTCCCCTGACGGATGTCTTAGGCTCAAATTACTGCGAAAGTGCAGGATTTTTTGATCATTTCCGCCTTACACGCCACTAGCGTTGCATCAAAGA
>NZ_JBCNFP010000093.1:0-86334 GCF_050481165.1 Paenibacillus cisolokensis | reverse complement strand
TGCCAGCGAGCGATGCCGCCGCCGATAGCCGAAGATGGCTATGCCAGCGAGCAGATGCCGCCGTGTTAGCCGAGCGACCTATTCCGACGGGCAGGGGCCGCCGGTAACAGCCGAAGAGCGGTGAATACTGCAAAAGTGCAGGATTTTTGCCCCTGACAGATGTCTTTGGCTCAAATTACTGCGAAAGTGCAGAATTTTTTGATCACTTCCGTCTTACAAGACGCTTGGAAACAAAAATACTGTATAATCGCAGGAATTTGAGCGTTCGAGCTGTTAATTGCGGAAAAAAACTGCACTTTTGCAGTATTGGTTTTGAGCCGGGAAAACGTATCGAATATCCCCTCGCACACCACGCTGACAAATGAACCATGAACATGTGAGACAGCCACTTTACGTTTCACGGAGCCCTTCCAGTCATGCATTGAGGACGACCGTTACGTTTCACGGAGCCCTTCCCGTCATGCATTGTGGACGGCCGTTACGTTTCATGGAGCCCTTCCCGTCCCGCATTGTGGACGGCCGTTACGTTTCATGGAGCCCTTCCCGTTCCCAAATTGGCGGAAAGTCGCGCCTTTCCGCAGCAGCCCCTACGAGGCGCAGCAGCAAGGCGGGGGCGGGCCGTTCGCGAGCCGTCGTTCCCTCTGCCGTTCCTTCCGCCGCCATGCGGCCATTTTCAAGCACGATGTTCCAATCGGCATGCACAAGCGTCGTTTTGCGTTGCGAGATGACAAGGCAAGTCGCGCCGTGACGTATGCTGAACAGCCGTTCCCACCATTTCCGCTCCGTCTCCGCATCCAGAGCGCTGGACCAGCCGTTGTCGCACACGAAAAACTCGGCATCACGAACGAGAAAGGCATGATTTGCCGAGTTGATTTTGAACGTTTGTATGTTACAATATACAGGAACAAATGTTCGCAATCAACTGCTTCTTTTCTAATTTGCGGATAAAACGAGGGTGGGACGATGAAACGGACGATCCGTTACGAAACGCTGATAGCCAAAACGGTGCTCAATCCGGTCAAGGCGCCTTCCATGCCTTTCGGCTGGTCGATCAATCCCTACAGAGGGTGCCAACACGGCTGCAGCTTCTGCTATGCGCGGTCGACGCACGCCTTTCTCGGGCTTGACGCCGACGATACGTTTCAAAACCGCATCATGATCAAGGGCAATGCGCGGGAAGCGCTTGCCAGACAGCTGAAACGAATGACGCCGGCCCGGCTCGCCTCCCTGCGCGCCGGGCATGTCGTCATCGGCACGGCCACCGACCCTTACCAGCCGGCGGAGAAGGACGCGAAGCTGACGCGCGGCTGCCTCGAATTGCTGGTCGAATACGGCATTCCCGCATCGGTCACGACGCGCTCGCCGCTCGTCCTGCGCGACCTCGACCTGCTGAAGAAATTGCCGGGAGGGTCGGTCAATATTAGCATCGGCACGCTTGACCCCGCGATCTGGCGCGCATTCGAGCCGTCCACGCCGTCCCCCGCTAAGCGGATGGAAACGCTCCAGGAGCTGCGCAGCGCCGGTATAACGGCAGGCGTGTTTATCGCACCGATACTGCCTTATATTTCGGACCATCCGGAGAAAATTTACGAGTTGATGGCCAAGGCGGTCAAGGCGGGCGCTTCTTTCGTTATGACGTCCTTCCTCCGGCTTAGCACGCCCGAAGTGAAAAGCTGGTTTATGCAGACGCTCTCCTTCCACTATCCCCATCTCAGGCGCGCATACGAAACGCTGTATGCAAGCTCGGGCACGGTACCGGACAGCTACAAGGAACCGCTCTCCGCGAATTATCGTGACATCCGGAAGCGGCTCGGCCTTCAAGACGGCGGCGGAAGCGGTCCCGTCGGCAATACCGCCCCGCCGCCAGGACGACAGCCGAAACCGCCCGCGGCAACGGAAAGCGTCGAACAACTGTCCTTTCCGTTTTGACATCGCTGGCAGGACGCGCCTGCTCCGCTGCCTTTAGCGCACCTCCAAGACCCTGTTGGCGGCGCGATCGCTTGTTCCGTTGCCCATAGCGCACCTGCAGGCACTCGCCTGCTGAGACGCCATAGCGCACCCGCAGGGCTTTAGTACCAGCGCGCCCGTTTCCCCGTCCGCCCGCGGTGAAAGCCACGCTCCGATACAAAAACGCCGATCGGGCAACGGAATCGATCATCCGTCACCCGACCGGCGAAACCTTATGACAACAAGCTTTTATGCATCCAGATTGCGGCCTGGGCCCCATCGCCCATCGCGATTATCGCTTGTTCGGAATGAACCGTAACGTCGCCTGCCGCCCATACATGCTCCACATTCGTCAATTTCGTACGCGGATCGACCTTGATATGGCGGTTGTCCGCTACCGCTACGCCGAGCTGGACGGCCAGTTCCGATTTGACCTCGTTGCCGCCAAGCGCCAGAAAGGCGCGATTGAAGGGCATGCGGTCGCCCGACTGAAGCTCGATGCCCAGCAGCTCGCCGCCGTCCGTCTCGAGCCGGATCACCGCCTCCTCGCGGTACTCGATCCCGAGATGCCGGATTTGCTCCATCTTGTCCGGCGAGACAGCCTTCCCTTCATGGTTCACATAGACCAGATCGTTTGTCCAGTAGGCCAGCGTAAGCGCCATATTCGCGCCCGCATCGCCCGAACCGATCACAAGCGTGCGCCGTCCGCGCACCTCATAACCGTCGCAATCCGGACAAATAAAGATCGTCAAGCCGAGACAAGGCAGCAGCCCGGGCAAGTCGGGCAACCGATCCTTCACGCCCGTGGCGAGCAGCAGCCGCCTGGCGCGATACACTGTCCCGTCGTCCGCATGCAGCGTAAACGAATCGCCTCTTCGCTCCGCCCTCCCGATATCGGCCCTGACGAACCGGACGCCCAGCTCTTCGGCCTGTCTGCGCCCCAGTCGGAGCAGCTCGGGGCCGCTCACCCCGTCCGGCCAGCCGAGCAGGTTGTGATAACGCCTGCACAGGCTGGAACGGCCGCCCTCGCGGTCCAGCACCACGACGCTGTGCCGGTATCTTCCGAGCTGGATGGCGGCCTGCACGCCGGCGAAGCCGCCGCCGACAATCGCGCAATCGTAATTCACAGCTTTCCGCCCCTTTGCCATCGTATGCCGGGCATACGGTATTTTCCCTCTCATTATGGCGGCGTACGGCTGCTTTTAAACGTCGGTTGCGAAAAGCCGAATCGCTAATCGAAGGCGCAAGGGCGGTCCGGCTCGCGCAAGTATTGAAACATGAGGCGAATTTGCGATTCCGTATTGCGTTCGGTCGAAAGCTCCGGCAGCCCGTCTTCGGCGAAAAATCCGACGCCGTCGGTTTCGAGCCCTGCTTGCGCCGATCCGCCGCATATCTCGCAGCGGATGAACAATTTATAGGTGTCGTAAGGCGAAGGCGGATGCGGATGAAGCCGCTTGTCGAACACCGCCAGCAGACGTTCCGCCCGGACTTCGTAACCGGCCTCCTCCCGCGTCTCCTTCACGGCGATTTCGCCCGGAGACAGGCCGATATCGGCCCAGCCGCCCGGAAGGGACCAGCATCCGTCCGCCTTCTCCCGAACCATCAGCAGCTTGTTGTCGCGGAATACGACAGCGCGAACGTCCACCTTCGGCGTCGCATATCCTTTCTCATTGGCGAACAATTCGCGGACGACGGCCGCCTCCGTGCCGGTTTGGGCCGCCATCATTTCAACGCTCAGCTCGCGAATCTCTTCGAATCTTTCCCGGTCGTACGGATCCTTCGAATAGGTCAACCCCGCCTGTGCTATTGCCTGCAGACGCTTCGCCCAGCGCAGCCACTTCATCGGCATCGGTCAATTCTTCTCCCGATCCAGCGTTTCGCGAATAACGTGCAGCGCGTTCGTTGCGGACGGAAACCCGACATACGGAATGCATTGAATGACCGTTTCCATAATCTCGCGCTCGGTCAGCCCCGCCCGAAGCGCAGTATGGGTATGCAGCCGCAGTTGGGCATGTGCGCCTTGCGTAATGAGCGTCGTCAGGGTCACAAGAGCCTTCTGCTTCTTGTCGAGCCCCGTCCGGCCGTAAATATCGCCGAAAAATCCGATTAACAATTCCGCGAACCCTTCGTCCATCGCGGCAATCTGGTTCAGCGCGGCATTGCCGTGCTCTCCCATCATATCGTACATGACCTGCCTGCCCTTTTCGACACGCGACAGTTCCATATTATTCGTCCCCCCTGTTCCTTCGCTCTACCGCTTCATCGTCGGCGGCGTCTCCAGCGGGTCGACGATGATGTCGAGCACGGCCGGCCGACCCGAAGCAAGCGCCGCGCGCATCGCATGTCCGATATCCTCTTCCGTCAGGCACCGGAACCCGAGCGCTCCGAGCGATTCGCCGAACGCCGCGGCGTCGATCGGCTGTTTATAGATAGCGCCGATCGCTTTGCCCAAATATTTCGTCATGCCTTTCTCCACCATATCGAGACGGCCGTTGTTCAGCACGACGAAAATAACCGGCACGTCATAATTTACCGCGGTCGACACTTCCGTACCGTGCATCAGCATGCATCCGTCACCCGTCAGGCACACGACCGTCTGTTCCGGCCTGGCCAGCTTCGCGCCCACCGCATATCCGATCGCATGGCCCATGGCGCCGAACAAGCTGTCGAAAATGAACGTGCCTGGCGTGTGTACAACATAATCCCGAATCGCATAAAACGTATGGCTGCCGCAATCTCCGAACAGCAGCGCGTCTTGCGGCATATGTCTCTGCATCGCCCGTATGGCGTCGCCGGAAGAGATAAAGCCTCCTCTGTCCGGACGATCCGGCCGTCCGTCTCCGGCAGACGGCGCCGCCGCAATCGCGGAGGGACCCGACGGCACCGCTCCCGACGTTTCGGCCCGTACCGGCATTCCATTCTGCACCGACGCTTCTGCCAGTACCGGCATTCCATTCTGCACCGGCGCTTCTGCCAGTACGGGCGTTCCGTTCTGCGGCGATGTCTCGCCCCGTACCGGCGTTCCATCCTGCACCGGCGCTTCGGCCGCAGCCGCCGCTTCCCGCGAGACGCGGACGGCCTCCATCTCCGGCTGGCCGCCGGACATCCGCCCCGACAGACGCAGGAGCTCGGCCAAATTCGCCTTGATGTCGCCCAGCACGGGAACGGTCGGGCAATCGATCGTCTTGCCGATAAACGTCGGCTCGAAATCGAAGTGAACGATTCGTTCCGGTTTCATTTCTTCCCGGTAGCCGGAAAGCGTCATATCGCTCAGCTTGGTGCCGATGACGAGCAGCAGATCGGTACCTTCAAGCAAGTAACGGTCGGCCTTGTCCGTGCCGCCGAGACCGAAGCCCCCCAGCGACAGCGGATGCAGAGTCGGAAAAGCGCCTTTCGCGCTGGCCGTCGTCATGACCGGAATGCTCCAGCGCTCCGCGAGCCGGCGCAGCTCGTCATACGCCCTCGCGCTATGGACGCCTTTGCCGGCAAATATAACCGGGCGTCTCGCGCGCTCGATCAACTCGGCGACATGGCCGAGATTCAGGGAGCATGTCGGAGAAAAGCTTGGCAGCTCAAGCTCGAAAGGTTCGATCTGTTCTTGAAATACGTCGTAGGGGATCGACAGATGGACGGGGCCACGCACGCCGGAAAACGCCCGCTCCATCGCATGGCGCAAATAGGTTTTCAGCAAATCGCCTCTTTCGACCCGCATGCTGAATTTCGTCACCGGCTCCAATATTTTGACAATATCGGTTCCGAAATAGGAGGCGTCCTGGCCAAGCCCGGCACCGGTATCTTTCATCGACGGGTGACCGGTTATGAACAGTACGGGCAAATTCGAAGCTTTGGCCTGAGCTGCCGAGGTCACAAGGTTCGTGCCGCCGGGGCCGGATGTTCCGAGGCAGACGCCGAGCGTCTCTTTCCCCCATGCGAAGCCGGATGCCTCGAATCCGGCCGCGCCTTCGTGGCTGCTTAACACAAAGCGGATACCTACCCGATCGCAAGCATTAATGATCGGCAGAATGGCCTTGCCTGGGACGCCAAATACATGCGTCACTGCCCACGACTGGAAATGTTTGGCCAAAACAGCAGCTACACTCTCCATCCCGGTCACTCCTTCGCATCGTAATTTTCGGAAAAATAGGAACTCCTTCCAGACTCGAACTGTGATCGACAGACGGATCGGGGACTCGACTTGTTTTCACGGATTTCGAAAAGCGGCAGCCGCGCGACTTCTCAGTTTTTCTCCAGCAACTTCACAACCTGATCCGGCGGCAGCGGTTTGCTGATATAGTATCCCTGCACTTCGTCGCATTTTTTGCTAAGCAAAAAGTCGAACTGCTCGCTCGTTTCCACGCCTTCCGCGATGACGCGAAGACCGAGCAGATGGCCCATCGCGATAATCGTACCGACAATGTCGGCATCGTTGGAATCGCTGATGAGATCGCGGACGAACGACTGATCGATTTTGAGCCTGTGCAGGCCGAACCGCTTCAAATGATTGAGCGAGCTGTACCCGGTACCGAAATCGTCCATCGCCAGCTGTACGCCCAGCTCCTTCAAAGCGTTCAGTGTGCCTACCGCATGATCGACGTCCATCGCCATCGTTTCCGTCAGCTCAAGCTCCAAATATTGCGGATCGAGGCCGGTTTCTTCAAGCACGGAAGCGACGGTCTGGACGAACGCCTCGTCCGAAAACTGCAGGGCCGACAAGTTGACCGAAACGCGAATCGGCCGGAACCCCTCGTCCTGCCAGCGTTTGTTTTGCCTGCACGCTTCATTGAGCACCCAGAGACTGAGCGGCAGGATGAGGCCGGTCTCTTCTGCAACCGGAACGAACTTGTCCGGCGAAATAATACCCAATACCGGATGCTGCCAGCGAACGAGCGCTTCCAGGCCGACAAGTTGTCCGGTTGAAGCGATGACCTGGGGCTGGTAATGAAGTAGCAGTTCGCCGCGTTCGATAGCCTTGCGCAGGTCCATCTCCAGCACGAGCTGTTCATGCGTAATGAGCGGCATATCCGGATCGAAAAACTGATACGTATTTTTGCCTTTCGCCTTCGCCCTGTACATCGCGGTATCGGCAAATATCATCAGGGAGTTGACGTCGGTGCCGTTGTCGGGACATACGGCGATGCCAAGGCTGGCGGATACATGGAAGTCGTATTCGCCGATGACGAACGAAGTGCCGAACGTCTTCAGCACCTCGCGTGCGGTCTCTTCGATTTCCTTCACGTGCGGGCGTTCGAGTACGATCATAAACTCGTCGCCGCCCATGCGCGCAACCAGATCCCCGCTGCCGATGCACCGGACGAGCCGGGAGGCGACCTGCTGGAGAAGAACGTCGCCTTCGCTGTGCCCAAGCGTGTCGTTGACCATCTTGAACCGGTCGAGATCGAGGAACATGACCGCCAATTTGTTGCCACCGCTGCGCTCGTAATCGCAAATTTTATCTTCCAGATATTTGATCAGCATACGGCGGTTCGGAAGCGTCGTCAGCTCGTCGTGATACGCCATGTAGTTGATTTTCATCTCGGTTTCGTACCGTTCGGTAATATCGCGGAAATGGCCGTATGCGCCGATCAGACTGCCCTTCTCGTCCCGGATCGGAAATACGTCGAACAGACCGACAAGATTGCGAAGTTCGATCCGCAGCTCGATATCCTCGAAGCGGCTGCCCTTTTCCAGCACTTGGGTGAAATAGGAACCGACATACGGCAGCGACTGGGCGAGTTGTCCCAGCATCTTCTCCCGGGGTACGCCGATAATATTGGTGGCGCATTTGTTGATTTCCGTAATCTGCCCTTTGCGGTCGGTGACGATGACGGCGTTGATTTCGGTCTCCATCATGATCTGATTCAATATATGTAGCTGTTTATTCTGATTGCGGAGCATAATCTCCCGCTCGATCAAATCCAGCGTCGACTGCAGCATATTCATGAAAAGCGGATTATGCAATCCGGCCGTCGTCATCAGACAGATCGTCCCTGTCAGATCGCCGAGCTGTTCGAAGCGAAACGGCACGGAATAGCAGGCTGCCTGGTAAAATACGCGGTGATAATGATCGTCCCCGACAAGCTGAATCGGCCTTTTCAGACGAAGCGATAAATTGACGACGTTCGTGCCGGTCAATTCCTCCGTAAACCGGACGCCTTCCTTGAAGCCGATCTGATCCATAAAGCTTTTGATGCTCTCGTCGCCGCGAATTTGCAAAATGCTGGCTTCATAGTCGCAGACGGCCAACAGGACGGGGATCGGCTCCGCGATCGTGCCCAGCATCCGTTCCATAAAATGGTCGGTTATCGCCAGAAACTCGCCGTAATCGCGAAGCTTGTCCCGAAGCTCGGCATCGGATAGCTGCTCAAATATAGGCAATTGCGAAGGGTCGATTCCGTACTGCTCGCAAAGGCTTTGCGATTCCAGGACGTATGACGGTTTGGTACCCGTAATCCGAAATCCTGTTTTCGTTGCATGATTGCTCTTCATCGGACGTCGCCTCGCCATTCGTTAATATGATGTTGTGAGCGCTCCTTATAGCTGCAGTCTGTTGTCATTACAGCCGGATCCCCCCTTTTCCGAGCAAATCGTTTGGCATGAAAAAAGCCCTGGGCACCGAATTGCGGACCGAACGGCTGATATACCCATGGCGTAAAAGTTCATATGTATGGCCGGCAGGCGATGGCCGCCTGCAACCCGATCCGACTTGCATGACAGCTGTCATACCCTGTTGGTTTATTATTTATGTAACATAAGGAGCATCGGCCGTCAATGATTTCCGGTTTCCCTTTCCATCATTTAACGACAAAAGACGCGGGTTCTTTCCGCGTCTATAGTTCTCATTTTTCATTTTCATAGGACTATCGGCTCTTCCGCCATCATGGCGCCGCCGCCGGGCATTTCCACCGTCTTGCCGCCCGGCAGCGTCACCCGGACCGGCACTCCGTCCGGAGTCGTTACCGCGATGCGGAATATGCCATTTCGCCTGCTCCAACTGACGTCGACCGGTCCATGCGGCGTCGCGGCGCGGCCTTCCGCTTCGGTCAGCGACAGACATTGCGGTTCGATTCCGATGACCGACCATCCGTGCGCTGCCGGACGAACGCCGAGCAGCGCATGCGTAAATTCGTACAACGGCAGCGCGCCCCAGGCATGGCAATCGCTGCGCTGCATGAACGGATCTTCCGGCCAGGTCGTCAAACCGAGCTTAAGCAGTTCGCGCCACGGCTTCCATAGCGCTTCCGTCCGGTCGTAACGGCCCGTCTTTTCGAGCGCGCGAAACAGGTAGAACGACATGGCATAAGAGCACACCGGCAGGTCATCGGCCGCCAGCATCCGGTCCATAAGGGACGCCGCGGCTTTCCCCTGTTCGATTTCCGCGAGAACCGCCCACACCTGGGCATGCTGGCTGTACCATTCCAGTCCGGGCCCTTCGCGGTAAAGCCCGCGTTCCTCCGACCAGCACAGCCGCTTCAGCGCCTCGGCCGTTGACTCGGCCATCTGTTCGTATTCCCGGGCCGTCTCCGTTCGTCCGGTCAGGCGCAGCAAACGGGCGGCCGCCTTCAAGGCGCATACGAACACGGCGTTGTGGCAAGCGGAAGGGCCGTGCAGCGTGGCGGCCGGCGCGCCGAGCGTATCCGACCATTCCGGCACCCAGTCGAAAAACTCCCAATATCCGAGCTTTTCCACAAGGCCGTGCGGCCCGCGCTTGCGCGCGTACCAGCCGACAATCGAGTCGACGGCCGGCCGGCAGCGAAGCAGCAATCCGGTATCCCCGGTTTGCCACACATAATCCTCCAGCATAAAGATCCAGTGCAGCGCAAAAACGGGAATCACTTGCGGCTCCATCGACGGAAAGCGGGCTTGAATGATGCCTTCGGGCAGCAGCGAGGCTTGATAGTCCTCAATGGCCCGCCTCGCCAGCCGCGCATCTCCGGACAGCCGGTACGTAAACAAAATTTGCAGGCGGGTATCCATCACATATTGCAGCTGCTCGTAATACGGGCAATCCTCGTACGTCTCGTGCATGCAGCGCTTCAGCGTGCGCACGCTTACGTCCCACAGCGGACCGGTCCAGTCGGCGGATGTCCGGACCGCCGATACTTCCTCCAGCGGGTAGCCCGTCTCGCGGTATGTCGGAGGATAAACGGCAACCGGCTCGTCCCCTGCTGTCACCTCGATGCGTACAAATCGGAACGTCCGCCACCAGAACGGCTCGTACGTCTCCTCTCCGCCGCCCGTTCTGTAATGGTCCTCATGGCCAAGCAAATCGTATTGATCGGCATCGTCGCGCCGTCCCTTCTCCCGGAACGCGCGCTTTCCGATGCGGGAGTAACTTTCCGCATAGCGGATGCGCACGGCCGCGCCCGCTCCTCCGGTCAGCCGCAGCGACAGATAGCCTGTCGTCAGCTCTCCGGCGTCGAGCACGATGGCGCGCGTTTCGTTCGCGGCGACGTCAAGCGGCTCCGTCAGAGCGGGCCCGAACGTGCCGAAAGGCGTGCCGTCCCTTCCGCGAGGCATCTCGCGGACAAAACGGCGCGGCCGTTCATACAGAAGCGGAATCGGCCGCTCCAGCAGCGGAAACGGCGGTATGAGCCCGTAAGTCCGGCCGTCCGCCGGCCACCTCGTTTCGGGCGCAGACCAGTGCGCTTCGTCCGTGCGTCCGCCGTCCGGTCCGTTCCAACCGTGCGGCAGCAGTCCCCCTTCCACCCGTTCCATCGCGCCGAGAAAGGCCGTCCCGCCGTAGGGCTCCCACTTCACCGCCCGGTCCAGCATCACTTCCCACGGCGCGGCACCTTCCTTGCCGGTCGCCACATCGGCCGCCGTCTCCCCTCCCGGCAGGATGCAGCGGCCGCTCGCTACGAGGCAAGGGCCGGCAGCGTTCGCCGAAACCGCGAACGGCCCGCCCCCGCCTTGCTGCTGCGCCTCGTAGGGCGAATAGGCTACAACTTTTACGGCGATCCAATTGGCGCCAGGCTGCAGCAGATGGCTGACATCATAGGTTTCATAGTAATGCCGCCATCTGTCGCCTTTGCATGGTCCCGAGCCGACCGGCGCGCCGTTCACCCATAACCGGTACCGGCTGTGCGCGCTGATCGAAAGCTCAAGCTGCGCGCCGGCTTGCGGCAGGTGAAACCGGCAGCGGTAATAGGCCGTCTCGTTCCGTACGGGTCCCGGCTCCCCGCGTTCGGCGAACAGCGCAGCCGGTACGACGAGCCAGCGCGCGTCCGTCAGTTTCGTCACTTTATCCATCCGTTTTCAGCATCCTCTCGAAATTGGCAGAATTGGAATCTATTTCTTCACGATTGTACCGGTTACTCTTTGACGCTGCCCAGCACGATTCCTTTCATGAAAAACCGTTGCAAAAACGGGTACACGAGCAAAATCGGCAGCGCGCCAAGAAAGATTTGCGCCGCTTTCGCGGTACGGTCGCTCACTTCCGCGAGCGACTTCATATCCGACGACGAAACGAGGCTGAGATCGCGGTTAATGACGACGGTCTGCAAATAGCTCTGCAGCGGATAGTGTTCCGGCGAGTTCATGAAGATCAGCCCGTCGAACCACGAATTCCAGTGGTTGACCGTAGCGAACAGCGTAATCGTCGCCAGCGCCGGAGCGGACAGCGGCACCATGATGCGCCACATCGTCGTCCAATGGCCGGCGCCGTCCATAAACGACGCCTCTTCGAGTTCCTTCGGCAGTCCGCGGAAAAAATTGAGCAGCAGAATAACATTGAATACCGGGACGGCGGAAGGCAGCACGAGCGCCCAGATCGAATCCATAATGCCGGTAAACTTGACGGTCATATATAAAGGGATAAGTCCGCCCTGAAACAGAATCGTGATGACGAAAATCCAGACGTAAAACGTCCGCCACGGAAATTTCGCGACCTCCTTCGACAACGGATAGGCGAGCAAAACCGACAGCGCCATATTGATCGAAACGCCGAGCGCAACCCGCTTCAGCGTAACGCCGATCGACGTCAGAAACGCCGGTTTGGCCAACACGAATTCATACGAACTGAACGTGAACTGGACCGGCCACAACTTGACGAGGCCGGCCGTCGCCGCTTCGCTGGAGCTGAACGATACCGCAAGCACATGGATCATCGGAAACAGGCATAGCAGCGAAAGCAGCGTGAGCAGCGAATAGTTGAAGGCGACAAACAATCTTCTGCCCGTCGTGATGCGCTCGACCATAATCAACCTCCTAAAACTTTGCGCGAGCAAAGCAGTTTCGTAAGCATCCGCTAAAACTTTGCGCGAGCAAAGTTACTACGTAAGCATCCGCTAAAATTTTGCGCGAGCAAAGTGGCTTCGTAAGCATCAGCCAAAACTTTGCGCGAGCAAAGCGGCTTCGCAAGCGGGCCTAAAATATCCGGTAATGGGCCAGCCGGTACGCGAGATAGTACGATACGGAAATAAATATGAAGGAGACGAACGACTTGAACAACCCTACCGCCGTCGCTACGCCGTATTGGGCGTCCACCAGACCGATCCGGTATACGAACGTGTCGATGATGTCGCCGGATTCGTAGACCTGCGGACTGTACAGGTTGAACACCTGATCGAAGCCGGCATTGAGCACATTGCCCAGACTCAGCGTCGTCAGCAGCACGATAATCGGCATCATCCCCGGCAACGTGATATGCCACGTCTGCTTCCACCGGCCCGCGCCGTCCACAATGGCCGCTTCGTACAGCGCGGGGCTGATGCTTGTCAATGCCGCCAAATACACGATCGTGTTGAAGCCGAATTCCTTCCAGACGTCCGAGATGACGAGAACCGGACGGAACCAGCTGTTATCGCCGAGGAAATAAATCGGCTCGATTCCGGCCCATGACAGCGCCTGGTTGACGATTCCCGTCGACGGGGACAAAATATCGATCAGAATGCCTCCGAGAATAATCCAGGACAGGAAATGAGGCAAATAAATGAGCGTCTGAATGCCGCGCTTGAACAGCTCTTTGCGCACCTCGTTGAGCAGCAGCGAGACGATGATCGGCACGATGAGACCGGCGACGATTTTCAAAAAGGCGATGATGACCGTATTGCGCAGCACCCGCATGGAATCGGGCATATCCAGCACATAGCGGAAATTGTCCAGACCCGACCAGGGCGAATCGAAAATGCCTCTGGCCGGCATAAACTTCTGAAAGGCGATGACGATGCCGAACATCGGACCGTAGCTGTAAATCAGTACGAGAATGAGGCCCGGCAGCACCATAAGATGAAGCGGCCAATACGGCGATTTCCATCTCACTCTGTGTAACATAAAACCACCTCTCTTCTGCAGCGTCAGCGGATAAAAAGAGGGAAGAGTGGTCCCTCCTCTTCCCTCCCCGGTTCGGATCATTATCGGGCCGCGTACCACGCATTCACTTCTTCGGTAATCGCGTCGCCGCCGAGCTTCTTCCAATCGGCTACGAATTTGTCGAAATTGTCGATCGGATCGCCCAAAATGATTTTCGTGAACACTTCCAGTTCCATCTTCTGCAGCGTCGCGTCTTTCTCCACGGCCGTCTGCGTCGGCGCGCCGAAAAATTCGTTCTGGTAGAGCAGGTTCTCATTCACGTAATGATTGATCGTCGCGAACGATCCGGTCGTACCGAACACGCGGTCATACGCCCATCCCAGTTCCGTGCCGGTGCCGTTCAAATAATCTTTGATTTGCTTGTAATTGTCCTGCTCCTCCGGATTCAGCTTCGTTGCGTCGCCGCTTTTCTCCGCCTCCAGAATATGCAGATGAATGTCCAGATTTTTGCGGGCCGGCCATGCCTGGAACGGAGCGTACTTGAACCGTTCGATGCCGTCGCTCGTAAAATGCGCCGCATAGTTTTCCGGCGTCGTCGTCTCTCCCCAGCCCGTTTCGACAAAGAGATTGATCAGCTTCAGCAGCGCTTCCGGATGTTTCGCATCTTTCAGCACGGCGTAATAGGTGCCGACCGCCATGCTCGTCTGGGGCCTGGCCGGTTGGTCGTCGATCGACATGAGCGGATACGACTGCCATTCCGCGTTCGGATCGTTCTTCTTGTTGTCGACGAGCGGCCAGAGCGGATTCCACATTTGGCCGAAATGCACTCCGACTTTGCCGGCGGCGGCGAACTCCGCGGCCTTGCCCGTATCCTTCACGCCGAATTCGCGGTCGATCTGGCCCTTCTTGTACATCTCCTGCAGCTTGGCCAGGACGGTCTTCATCTCCGGTTGAATGCTGCCGTAAACGAGCTTGCCGCTGCCGTCCTTGACCCAGATGCGCGGATAGGCATGATAGCTGTTGGCAAATCCGTCGATCGTCGCATAACCGCCATACAGGTCTTTGTTGAGCGACATGCCGATCGTATCGGCCTTGTTGTTGCCGTCCGGGTCCTGCGTCGTAAACGCTTCGATAATATTCAGTACGTCGTCCATCGTTTTGGGCTCAGGCAAATTCAGCTTTTGCAGCCAGTCGCTGCGAATCCAAACCATCGGAGCCCCGTCCATAGCCGACCCGGTATTCGGAATCGCCATCAGCTTGCCGTCGAATGTAGCCGAGGCGAGCGCGTTCGGTCCATCCTGGGTCATAATTTCTTTCAAAAACGGCGAAGCGTACTTCTCGTAAATGTCCGTCAAATCCATCAGCAGATCCGCTTCCACCAGCTGCTTGAGCTGTCTCGCGTTGACCGGGACGATTTCCGGCAAATCGCCGGAGGCGATCGAGACGTTCATCTTCTGTTCGCCTTGTCCGCCCGGTCCGTCGCCGCTCACGACCCAATCGTATTTGACCTTGATTCCCAGCTTCTCTTCCATCGTCCGCGTCCATACGTTGTTGCTGATATCTTCCCCTTCGGCGTACTTGAACGTGTCGTTCACGATGCGCACGGTCGTTATTTCAATAGGCGGATCGTATTTGCCCGCCGGGTCGGCCGGCTGATCCTCTTCCGCCGTTCCCGTTCCGCCGTCCGTCGTTCCTTTATCCGCCGTTTGTCCGCCGGACTTATTTGCCTCGCCTGACGGCTGGCCTCCGCCCGAGCAAGCGGTTACAAAAACAAGCAGAAGCATCAGCACGATTGCGGCACCTTTACAATTCGCCATACGCTTCATCGCGATCCTCCTCCGGTAATGTGGTGATTTGCGCTCAGTATATCGCGTCTGCTCCGAAGCCGATATGGAACAATGTTTAGATTCGTTCTCTTTTGTTTTGGAATTTCCGCCGCCTGTCAGCTGCCCGCCTGATCGCGGTACTCCTGGGGACTGATTCCGGTATGCTTGCGGAAAAAACGGGTGAAATAGCCCGCGTTCTCGAAGCCGACGGCGGCGGCGACTTCATGGATTTTCAGCGGCGAAGCGAGAGCAGCTCCCTCGCCTTGTCCAGCCGGGCGGCGGCGATCGTTTCCGAAATGTTGCGTCCGGTCGTCTGCTTGTACAGAACCGACAAGTAGGACGGATTCAGGTAGACGGATTCCGCGATGGCGGTCAAGGAAAGATCGCCTCCTATCCGCTCCCGGATCATCCGGTTCACCTTGCGGACAATCCGGTCGGTCCGCTCGTCCTGCTCGGATTGTCTGACGGTCAGCAGCCGCAGCCCGGCGCGCCGCAAATATTCGACCGCCGCATCCCGCGAAACGTGGCTTCGCACATCCATCAGCCGTTCCGGACGGATGTCCGATTGTCCGGCTTCCGGCCAGCCCCAGCGGTTGAACTGCCGGATCAGCTCTGTCGCCACCGTATAATAAGCTTCCAGATATAAGACGTAGTCCTGCGTACCGCCGAACCATTCCCCGATGACCGCCAGCATCTCCTCCCCGCTGCCGCTCTCCAGCACGACGGTCAGCCGTTCGCGGAGACGGGCGATGCGAGCCCCTTCGAGCCGCTCCGGCGTGTCAGGGCAGCTGTCGCCCGCGCCGTCGGACAGCAGCATGTTTTCACCGCTGCCGATGCCGAGCACGAGCATGTTCCGCAAGCCGGAATAAATGTCGGCGACCTCCTCCCAGCCCACCGGCCCGCGGCTGCACGCCACCGACAGCGGAAGCTTCAGAAGGCGCGTACAAGTGGACTGCACCTCTTCGAGCGTCCCCTGCACGAAGCGCAGCGTCCGTTCCCATCCGTCCCCCTCGGCATCGGTTTCCGTCTTGCCCGGCTGAAAGAGCAGCATCACGTAGGACTCGTCCACGACGACCGGCTGCACGGTCAGCGTCCCGAAATATTCGCAGATCATATTTTCCACTCCGTACATCAGCAGCGACCGGTCCGACAGACTGGCCTGCTCCGGCCACCGGTCGATGCGGGCAAGGGCGGGCAGGACCGGGGTTTCCGCGTCCAGCGGGCAATCGAGCTCCTTCAGCCGCGCGGACGACAGCTTCGCATCGGCCGCCCCGTATTTCAGCAAGCGGCGAAGCCATTCGCTGCGCAGCACAGGCAGCGCCTCGCGGACGCGAATCTCTGCGCGGCGCAGAAAATGGTCGCTCATCAGCTCCTGATCGAGCGCCTTGATGGCGGCCTGCACGCTGCGGATAATCGGCTCGTCGCCTTCCGTTTTCAAAATGTAATCGATGCTGCCGTCGCGCTGCGCCTGCTGTATGGACGCGACTTCGTTAATGCCGGTCAGAAAGATCGTTTTGCAGCGCGGCCAGCGTGACTTGATCAGACGCTGCAATTGCAGGCCGTCCATGCCCGGCATCCGGATATCGCTCAGGACGATGTCGATCTTTACCCGGTTCAGCCAGCCGAGCGCTTCGTCCGGCGAATAAGCCTTGAACAGATCGAGCTCCCCGAGATCCGATTCGCCAAGCAGCTCGTACAGCCCGTCAACCGTATACGGCTCGTCATCCACGATCAGCAATCGGTACATGTTCATTCTCCTTTCGGCTTAACGGCAGCCGGATATCGACCCGCAAACCTCCCGCCTTGCTCCGCGAGAGCTCCAGGCCGTACATCGCGCCGCAGCGGATTTGGATGCGCCGGTGCACATTCATCAGCCCCGTGCTTTCCGTTTCGTCCGCCGGCTCGCGCAGACGGTCGCGCAGCGATTGCAGCGCGGCGTCGGTCAGTTCGTCCCCGTTGTCTTCAACGGATATGACGAGCGTCTCGTCCTCGCGCCTGAATCCGATGCCGATCCATCCGTCCTTCGTCTTGTTTTCCAGACCGTGATGGTACGCATTTTCGATGACCGGCTGCAAAATGAGCCGCGGTACGGGCAGGCCGCCGCATCCGTCGGGGATGTCGCCGAACAGGACCCGAATCCGGCTTGCGAAGCGGAAAGACTGAATTTCCGTGTAATTGCGCGCATGCGTCGCTTCCGTCTCGAGCGGCACCTCGCTCATGCCGTCCCGGGTAATAAACTGGAAATATTCGCCGAGAAATTTCGTGAAACGGACGATGTTGTCGCGGTCGTCCAGCGCAGCCATCCGATGCAGCAGGAAAAAGCTGTTGTACAAAAAATGCGGGTTGATCTGCGATTGGAGATGGCGGAGCTCGGCGAGCCGGACCCGGTATTGCTGCTCGTATACTTCATGAACGAGAACGTTCAGTTCCTTGACCATCGCATTGAAACGGTCGTACAAATAACCGAACTCGTCCTTCAGCGGATACGAGACTATCAGATTCAGATTGCCCTGCTCCACTTTGTCGAATGACCGCACCAGCGTCCGCAGCGGCCGCTGAATCATCCGGTACAGGCTGAACGAGAAAAACAGCAGAATGCCGAGCGATGCGAGCGACAGCGCAATCAGCCACAATCGGTATCGCCGCAGCGAACCGAACACCTCTTCCTCGGGCATATAGATCGATAGCGACGCGTCCAGCGCTGGGGAGGAGCGGGTAACGACAAGATACCGTTCCCCGCCGATGTCGAGACGCTCTTCCGCCTTGCCGTCCCGCAGCGGCAGCCGGCCGCTGTCGTCGGGCAGCCGGCTGGCGGCGATGCGCGCCTCCGCCGCGTCGGCCATTTCGGCAGGTGCGCCGCCGCTTGCGATCGACCACGGAAGGCGGTTGCCGTACAGCACGGCCAGTTCGCCGTTGTTGGCAAATTGGCGCAGTGCGTCGCGCAATCCTTTCTCCGACACTTCGACCGCGAGCAGAAATGTCGGTTCGCGGCGATCGGAGATGGCGGGATCAGGATAAGGAACGCTGATGAACAGACGGTCCTTCCACATCAGGTACGGCGATTCGTACCGGTTCGTCGTGACGGCAAGCGCCCGGAACTGCTCCTTGTCAAAAGGTGCGATCGCGTTGTCGTTGGACGATACGATACGGTCGAGCAACGGAATGAATACGCTTGCATTTTCAACGAAATTGCTGGACGTTTTGACCAGGTCCAGCTTGCGCTTCAAAGCGAGAATGGCGGACGTTTTCTGGATTTCCGACATGACGGGGACAGCCGTGCTGAGCATCACCAGATCGTCGTCGTTCACATAAGCCTGAACAAGCTTGATGATCCGTTCGAAATCGGATTCGATCAGGTTGTGGTACAACTCGACCTTCGCGTTCATGGAACGGACGATTTCCGTACGGACCGAATCCGAGCCGGATTCGTTCATGAACAAATTCAGCGTATAGAGCGGGACGAGGAGCGCAAGAAAGGTCAGCACGATTTTCGGAAAGATGGATTGGCGGGGGGATCGGGTCACGATTTTCATCACAATCGTTCCTCTCTACGAAAATGTTGCGCCGGAAGCGGAAACGCCGGAACAGGAACATTCGCTCCCGCTCCCTCAAGTTCCTGCTCCCTTGTCTGATATGGCAAGCGCAAAAAAGAGGCTTCCCCCAGGCGATTCTCGATCGCTTGCGGGAAAGCCCCGTTTGATTGAAAGCCCCGGCGGACGAAATCCGCTTTATGGTTTCTCCGTACTGACCGGATCCGGCACATCCTTGAATTCCAGAACGCCCGTCTCCGTGCCGTGAAGCTCCAGCACGGCGACTTCGTTGTCGCCCCCGCGCAGCAATGGCGCAGGGACTACACGGCAGCCGACGTCAGCATCGACGCTTGCCGGCCAGCACCGCATCATTGCAACGACCGGACCATGCCGCCGTCGACCTGCAGCGTCGCCCCGGTTATATATGACGCCCGGTCCGATGCCAGAAACGCAACGGCTTCGGCGAATTCGGCAGGGTCCCCGTACCGCCCGGCCGGAATTCCCCGCAGGCTTTCCCGCTCGATCTCCTCGACGCTGCGCCCTTCCGCATTCGCGCGATGACGGTCGAGCTCGGCGATCCGTTCGGTGGCGATTCGACCGGGCGCGGCATTGTTGATCCGGATGCCTGCGGGCGCCAGCTCGTCGGCCAGCGTTTTCGCAAGACCGACGACGGCTGCGCGATAGGCGTTGGACAGCACCAGATTGGGCATCGGCTGCTTCACCGAAACCGAGATGATATTGACGATGCTGCCTCCGCCGCCGTTCTTCATATGCGACAGCGCTTCACGGACGAACCGGACGACGCTCATAAAATTGAGCTCGTGCGCGCGCATCCAATCCTCGTCCCCGAACGAGGCGAACGTTCCTGCAGGCGGTCCGCCGGCGTTGTTGACCAGGATGTGCAGCCCCCCGCGCTCCTTGACCGTATCGGCCACGACGCGCCGGATGTCCTCCGCTTTCGATACGTCGCAGGCGTAAGCCAGCGGGCGTATGCCCGTCTCCCGCTCGATGGCCGCCGCGGCTTCCGCCACGTTCTTCTCCGACCGGCTCAGCATCGTGACGAGCGCGCCGCCCTGCGCAAGCCGTCTGGCCGTCGCATATCCGAGCCCGCGGCTCGACGCGCACACGATGGCGATTTTCCCTTTCAAACTATCGTCGACGATGGTCATTTCTCGCAAACCTCCTTCGCCGTAACGGCGGTTTCCGCTGTTCGTATCAGTTCCATCATTCAGGAAAGGACGGCGCTCGCGGCCGTCCTTTCCGTTCGCCCTATATGCGATTGTCTCATTCGGCCGGCGGCGGCGTCAAGCTTCGCCATAAACCCGGTTACGGTCCGTTCTCCCGCTGGCCGCCGCTTACTCGGGCAGCTTGTACGCATACAGCTTGTTGTCCTGCTGGATCGGCGCGTCGTTGCGGAAATAGAGCGTATCGCCGTCCCGCCTCACGAAGCGCAGCCAGTCGCCGAAATACGGCACGTCGTTCGTCTCGGCATATTCCTGATTCAGTTTGTCCAGCAGCTCTTTGTAGAGCAGCGTTTTGCCGCCCGTTTTGCGGTCGATCAGCATCAGCAGTCCGCGGTCGTTCGGCCGGATCAGCAAATATTCCGGTCCGACGCCTTCCACGAAATAGTCGTCCTCTTCGCCGCCCAGCTTGACGAGGTCGTACGATTCGGCGACGCGGCCGGTAACGTCGTCCACCAGCTCCAGCGTTCTGCCGTCGGTAACGATCAGCTGCCCGCCGCCGTTCGTCGCATTGTCGACAAATCGCCGGAAGTAGCCCGCTTCCGCCTCTCGGATCAGCTCGCCGTTCTTCAGGACAGCGGTATACACCCGGTACTGGATCATCGGCTCCCCATAATTCCGGGTGACGGTCAGATGAAGCAGCCCGCCCGGCGAATCGTAAAAGGCGAACTTGACCGCGCCGTATATCGTGTCGCCAAGATCGGCAAGCTTGCGGCTTTCCCCCGACTCCCCGGTCACATACAGCTCGCCGGTGGCGGTCACGACCGTAAAGGTAAGCCCGTTGTGCGTTTCGCTGCGGGCATGGTAGCTGCCGAGTCCCGAAGCGGTTACGGTTTGCGTCCGGGCATTCCATTTCACGTTATCCCCATCGAGCGCCTTGACGATAAATCTGACCGGCAGGTAGAGCTCGCCATTCAAGACGAATGGCTTGCCGCCGATTTCCGTATTTTTGCCGTCCAGCACCCCGCGGTCGCTGTTCACCCGAACGGCGAAGCTTTTGTTCCAGCCGTCGAATTGGGCGCGCTGCTTCGAGACGTCCCAGGAGATCGCAAGTCCGGCCTCCGAGGCTATCGCTTTGGCGGCGATATACGATACGCCGCCGCGCGCGATAACCGTTCCGCTCGATTGGCCCCCGCCTTCCCACTCCAATTCGTATGACGGCTTCGCGGCCGCCGCACCGGCGGCGGACGGCAAGAGCAAAGCCGCACCAATCGCAAGCCCGATCGCCAGTTTGTATCCTTTCATTCCCTGCTTCTCTCCCATTATGATTAGTCGAATGGATGATAGCCTGCCGCTTCGTAAATTCGTTCGGTCAATCGCACAACCTCGAGCGCGAAGCTTCCCGGAACCGCGATTTCGTGCCGGCCCAGAATCGCGTCGACGAAGCTTTTATCCTGATTCGTCGTCTGCTTCGGAAGCGTCGGAATCTCCGGTTCCTTTCCCCGGCGGCGCAGCGTAATAGAGCCGTCCACCATAAATATGGCACCCTGATCGCCGGCGAATATATACGATTCGTACCAGCAAGGCGAAAGCCCGACAATATTGAGTCCCGCCACGACGCCGCCTTCGAAGCGGATCGTCGTAAAGGAATCGATCTCGACCGGCGTTCCCTGCCGGCTATGAAACGCTTTCACTTCCTCCGGACGAAGCCCTGTCGTCCAAAGCAGCACATCGACGATATGGCTCCCCGAATCCATCAACATGCCGCCGCCCGACAAGCTCGGATTTTGCCGCCACGTCCCCGTCGTGCCCTGGCTCCAGTCCTGATACAGCGTAGCGTTGACCGATGTCAGCCGGCCGATCGCTCCCTGTTCGATCGCTTGCTTGATATACAGAAACTCCGGCTGAAAATGCCGCTGATACGACACCTGAAGAACGCGCCCCGAAGCGTCCGCCGTTTCGAGCAGTGATTCCGCCTCCGCGGACGAGCAGGTCATCGGCTTCTCCACCAGCACATGAAGCCCTTTTTCCAGACAAGCTTTGGCCTGCTCGTAATGCTGGGTATGCGGAGAACAGATGACAACCGCATCAAGCTCCTCCCGCTCCAGCATTTCCGCGTAATCGCCGTATTGAGGGACGGAAGAAAGACCGAATGCGGACGTCCATCGACGGCGGCTTTCCTCACCCGGATCGGCGATTGCCGCAATCGTCGCTTCCTCCAGCTCCAGCAGTTGCCTCGTATGCCAATGCGAAATGCCGCCCGTTCCGATTAAACCGATTCGAACAGGATTCATGCGTCTCTTCCTTTCGAAAATAGATTTGGATTTTAAACGTTAACGTTCGAGCTCACGTTCGAAGCTGACTTGCCCACAGCACGAGCGCCGTCCGGTCCCGCTCGGCTCCGAGCGCCCGCAGCAGCCGGCCGGCGTCCGCTTCGGCAGCCGCTTCGCCGTCCCAAAGATGAACGGCGATTTTCGTCATTCGCTGCCGGCGCATAATCGTGCCAAGAATATGTTTCAGCGCCTGCAGCTTGGCCTCCTCTGCCATGCCGGTGCCATCGCCGGCCGCCGCGTCCATCGTATGAATCCGCCTGCCGTTGCCTTCGATCCAGAACAGCCAGCGATCGCCTTGCAGCACGATAAAATTTCCGGGCTTGCGCGCGAAATTCGGACCTTTCGCCTCCGGCCATTCGAACATAAGCCCGAACGGATTGGCCGGGTCGACGGCGGAAATGACGGTGATCGCGTCAGCCGCGGCGTCAGGCAGCGGCCGGCGCACAGCTTCGGCCATCTCCGGCGTCGTGAACTGGTAGGCGGGAATGCCTTTGACCAGCATGCCGCGCGTGAGCGTTCCCCACTCCTCGAGCCGTTTCAATACCGGAAGCAGTACATCCCACGAATAGGGCGATACATGGTTCACCAACTCCTTGCTGATCATGCCGAACGCGCCAAGCAGATGATGGACCCACTGCACGGCGGACGTTTCAACGTCCGGGCCCGTCCCGCCGCCCCGAAGCGTTCCCGTCCAATACCAGCGGCCCTGTCCGGAGCCGGTTCTCGCCCATTGCTTCGCTTTCGTTTCCGCCTTAAGCCGCAGCGGCGCGAACTGATCGTTCGACGCAAGCCCTTCCCATGCCAGCTCCATCAGCCCGGCCAGCGCTTCGGAAGGCGGCAGGTCCGCATCCCGGCTCAGCTTGGTCAGAAAGCTGGCTCCGCCCCGCTTCAGCTGCTCGAGCAGGCCGGGCCGGCTCGCGGACGCCGCGTCCGGCGGCGGAACGAACGGAGCGTAGAGCGGCGGGTCCGCATCCGACAGGAAGAAAGCGACGCGCCCTTCCTTCTCGCCTTCTTCCTTGCGGCCAAGCCACACGACTTCGCCGGACGCGCAGAGCAGGTCGAGGTCCTCCTTGCGGTAATCGTCGAGCCGGGCCGGAAAGACGACCGATTCCCAGGCCGACAGCGGCAAGTAGATGCCTTGCAGACGGCCGATCGTCTCGCGCAGACCGTCCGTGCCGCGAAGCCGCGTACCGTGCAGCGCATGCTGCAGCAGCGCGGCTTGCCCGCACCAGCGCATCGGCTCCGCGGGCGCTGCGCGCTTGCGCAGTTCGCCGATCGACAGCCTGACGATGCGCGAAGCGACGCTCGCGCTCGAGAAGAGCCGCTCGTCGCTGCGCTCGGCGAACGGCGCCCGCACGATCCGCTTCTCGGCCAGCAGCGTATCCGTCAGCCGTCTGGCCTCGTCATGCGACAGACGCGGGTAGCGCTCGCACAGCTCGGGCTCGGTGAACGACAGGCGGTGCTCGATGAAGCGGCCGATAATAAACCGCCGCGACGTCTCCGTCTCCGGAAATTCGCGGTACATCTCCCTCTCGTCGGCGCATATCCAGCGATACTCGCCCGTTCCGGCCGGATCGACAGGGACGATTCGTCCCGCCGCCTCCAACTCGCCCAGCCACTTCAGCGCTTCGTCCCCTGCGAGCCGCACAAGCTCCGCCGCGGACAGATCGCCCCTCCGCTTCAGCAGGTCGTACAGATCGTCCTTGTTCCGCGGCTCTCGATCCGGCGCGCTCAGCTTGCGCTCTTCCTCCGCCGCCACCTTCGGCAGAATGGAACCGCCGAACGGCTCGGCCCCGAACAATTGTCCGGTGAACGCCTTGCTGACGTTCATCAGCTGAAGCTGAACCGTCTCGCTCAATCCGTCGCCTTCGTACAGCTGCATATTGGCGTAATCGGCTATAAACTGCTCGGCGAACGGCGACGGATAAGGCGTTTCGCGGATTTCCACCGCCATCCTGCCGTCCCTGACCGCTTTCAGCATCTCCGTCAAATGCTCCGTGTCCAAGTAATCGTACAGACATTCCTTTACCGCGTCCCGAAGATAAGGAAACCGGGCGGCATAAGGAAGCGCCGCTTTCAGCAGCTCTTCGCTGCGCAGCCGCATCTGCCACATCGGCGTGCGCTTGAAGCTTCGCGCCAGCAGAAGCGATGTCTCGGCGATGCGGCGGAACGCGACGGCCAGCAGCGGCGAACCCGATACCGCTTCTCCGAGCAGCGGCGCAAGGCCGGACGGCGTAATACTCCATATCGCTTGCAGCCACGAAGCGTCCCATTCCGGCAGCACCAGCTCCAGGCCGTTATCCTTCGCATTGCCGTAGGGACGTCCGGACAGCAGCCGTTCCAGCCGCTTTTCGATCGCGAGCAGCCACGCCCGGTTGACGCGGCGACCGAACGGATTATGGACGATCACATGCGTTCGTCCGGTCAAATCCTTGTAATGCTCGATGACGATCCGCCGGTCGGTAGGCAGCGCGCATACGCGATGCTGCTCGCGGACAAGCGCGATCAGCTTCTCCGCCGACAGGGCGTCCATGCCGTAATCGGCGGCCAGCCAGTCGGCGATCCGCCCGTCCGCTTCCGCCTTGTCCGAAGTTGGCGTCTCCAGTCCGAGCCGCTCCTCGAGCTCCCGCAGAAACGCGCCGATTTTCAAGCTGAGATCGTACGAACGGCTTCCCGCTTCATTCCGCCAGAACGGAATTTCCCCGAACCGGTTGCCCGCTTCCGCCACATAGACGCGGTCGTTCTGAATGCCCCGGATCATCCACAGGCTGGAGCCGAGCTGGAAGACGTCGCCTGTCCGGCTCTCCTGCACGAATTCTTCATCGAGCTCCCCCAGGTGGGTGCGGCTCTCTGCATGATAGACCGGATATGCCGCGCTTTGCGGAATCGTCCCCGCGCCGGCGACGGCCGCCATCGGCGTGTTCGAACGACCCGCTATCGTCCCGGATTCACGGTCCCATGTCAGAAGCGGGCGGGCGAACGGATAAAAACCGCCGAGCACCTGCAGCATCTCCTCCAGCGTCTCGCGGTCAAATGTCCGATAGCTGTCGCTTCTCGTAATCAGGCGATGCAGCCGGCCGATCTCCCAAGATTCGACCGCCGCCATGGCGACCACCTGCTGCGACAGCACGTCGACCGCATTGCGCGGCACCCGGATTTCTTCGATGTCGCGTTCCCGAATCAGACGGGCAAGCACCGCAGCTTCCGGCAGTTGACCGCGCTGACGCGCAATGATGACGCCGCGGCTTGCGCCGCCGACGGCATGACCGGCCCGGCCGATCCGCTGAATGCCCGAGGCCGCGTCCGGCGGCGCGTCGATCTGAATGACGAGATCGACATGGCCGATATCGATGCCGAGCTCCAGCGACGATGTCGCGACGATGCAGCGCAGCTCGCCGGCCTTGAGCCGGCGTTCCACCTCATGCCGCCGCTCCCGCGATACGCTGCCATGGTGGGCGTGGGCGATCTCGTATCCCGCAAATTCGTTGAGCCGCAAGCAAAGCCGCTCGCACAGTCTGCGGCTGTTTACGAATATAATTACGGACTTGCTGCCGTGCATCAGCTGCATGACGCGCTCGAGCAGCGGAAGCCATACCGCATCCCGCGTCTGCATCGGCCGATTGAAATCCGGCATCGTCACGGTCGCCGACATCGACTTGCGCATCATGCTTTCCACAATCGTCACCGGGCGCGGCGCGTAGCCGAGCGGATGCCGCAGCAGCTTGTCGCGTTGCGCTCCGATGGCATGCGCGCCTTCATCGTGCGCGCCTTCATCGTGCACGCCTTCTTGCTGGGTGCCTTCTTGCTGCGTGCCTGCTTGCTGCGCATCTGCGTCTTGTACGCCTTCTTGCTGCATACCTTCGCGTTGCGCTTCCTCGTCTCGCGCACCTTCCGGCTGTGCGTTTTTGTGTTGCGCCCATCCGGCTGCCGTCCCGCTTGTCCGCGCATCGCCGCCCGCTTCTTCCCAGCCGCCGAGAAATCGGGCCACCCGTTCGAGCGGCTTCTGCGTCGCCGAAACGCCGATGCGCTGCAGCCTGCGGCCGGTCAGCTCCACCAGCCGCTCCATCGTCAGCGACAGATGGGCGCCCCGCTTGTCCGCGGCCAGTTCATGAATTTCGTCGACGATCACCTGCTCCGCCGTGCGAAGCATGTCCCGCCCTTTCTCCGACGTCAGCAGAAGGTAAAGCGATTCCGGAGTCGTCACCAGCACGTCGGGCGGCCGCCGCAGCATGGAAGCGCGCTGGCTCGGTGTCGTATCGCCGGTTCTGACCGCGCAGCGAACGCCCGGCCACGGTATGCCTTCCTGCGCCGCGAATGCGTCGATTTCTTCCGCGAAACGAATGAGATGGTGATGAATGTCGTTGTTCAGCGCTTTCAGCGGCGTCACATAAACGATCCGTACCCCATGCCTCCGCGTCTCCGGCTTGCCGTCCTTCGCCTTGACAAGACGGTCAAGACACGGCAAAAACGCCGCCAGCGTCTTGCCGGAACCGGTAGGCGCCGCAATGAGCGTATGGCGGCCGGCTGCGATCGCTTCCCACGCCTGAAGCTGGACGTCGGTCGGTTGGCCGAACGACCTGGCGAACCATCCGGCCAAAGCGGGATGGAAGTCGATAGAGCGCGGAGGCTGCATCTGCGGTCAACTCCTTTCGTTGCGGATCATGCCTTGCATGCTCCTACCATATTACACCAAAATAGCGGAGTCAATACGAGACCGTTCGCAAAAATGCGGCAACGACTTCAAACTTGCGACAAATCGGCCAAAAGTCGGGGAATCCGGGTATTCGGGCATATCACTTTTGGAGAAGAGAGGGGATGGACCTGCGATCAAGACCGCAAATAACGGCAAAAGGCCCGGACACAATCCGGACCTGTTGCCTATGCAGGAAGCTGGCATGCGACGACCGAAACCCGGCCTTGAGCAAAAACCGGCCACTTCGTCGCGGAATTGAACGCAGGTTCCTTATTGTATAGCCTGGGCCCGCCGTCCCGATACCAGCACCATCTACAGCACCATCTACAGCAAGCCGACCATGCGCAGGCCGTAACGAATGCCGTCGTCGTCGACGTCGCGCGTGACGTACTTTGCCGCCGCCTTGACCGAATCGATGGCGTTGCCCATCGCGATGCCGTTGCCGACATATTGGAGCATTTCGATATCGTTAAGCGCATCGCCGAACGCATACACATCTTCGCGCCGAACGCCCGCGTGGCGAATGAACGCTTCGATGCCGGCCGCTTTCGAGCCGCCGAGCGGCAGTACGTCGGTCGAAAACTGATGCCAGCGAATAAAGTCGAGCTCCCCTCGAAACGCATCCTTGTAAATGCCTTCCTCTCCATAGGTGCAGAAGAGCAAACATTGATAGATCTCTTGACCAATGTAAAATTCCGGGTCATGCTCCGGCAGCTTGACCTTCAGCTCCGTGATGCTTTTCTCAATCCGCTCATGGCCGTCCGTATTGCTTTTCATCGTTTCGCTGCTCATATACACGATCGGATGGCCGTTTCTGGCCGCTTCTTCGGTCAGTCGGTCGAGCAATTCGCGCTTGATCGGATTCGTCGCGACCACCTCACCGCCGCGCACCACATATTGTCCGTTGTAGCTGACGAAAGAATCGATCCCCAGTTCGTCCCTGAGCCACTCAAACATGAACGGGCCGCGTCCGGTCGCGATCGCGACTTCATGACCCGCCCGCTTCAACTCGTTGATCGCCTGCTTCGTCGAGTCCGGAAGCCGTTTGTCATGATCGAGCAGCGTGCCGTCAATATCGAAAAAAATCAGTTTCCCCGTCATGTCATCACCTGCTTGTCCGTTTTGGCCGCGGATAACGCGCTGCCATTGTACCGATTATATCGGGTGAATGAGCGCGGGGCAACCGCCGAATCGCAAAGCCGGACGGAACCGCCGCATTGGAAACGGTTCCGTTTCGTCTAACCGGGGACCAAACCGTTCCACGTTCCAATAAGGAAGACCCTCTTCCGCGTTCGAACGCGCCCTACAGCTCCAGACTGCGCCTGCGGAACTCGGTCGGCGTGAGCCCCGTCGCCTGCTTGAAGCTGCGGCAAAAATAATGTACGCTGCCGTACCCGACCGCCTGCGAAACCGCTTCGACCTGAAGCCCTTCCATGAGCAGCCGCTTCGCTTTGCGCAGGCGTTCCGCCACGACGAACGCTTTCGGCCCGCATCCCATGCATTCGCCGAACAAGGCGGCAAAGTAGGTCGGATGATAGCCGCACAGCTCCGCCATCCGTTCGGACGTCCAATCCTCTTCCGGGCGGCGGCGAACCGCCTCGAGCGCGGGGATGATTTTCTGATGATTGGCGGACAGGCAACGCTCGTTCATCCGCTGCCGGATCAGCGCCGCCAGCAGTTGCATCAGCAGCGCCCTCAGCGTCCACGCATGGCCGGGTTCCTCGACGCGGAACTCTTTCACAATATGCAAAAACAGCGGCTCCAGCTGCGGCACATGCGACACCACCGGCATGGCCACCTCGCCGTACCCGTCCATATCGACTGCGTATACGACCGGCTCGATCCGCAGGTCGGTCGGCAGCACATTTTTCAGCCGGTCGTACGGGGGCACCGGCACCGGGCTCGGCTCGTCCCAGGCGAAGTGAAGGCTGGAAAAGGTTGGCGGCTCATGCTTGTCGGCCGCGATCCGGTGCGGGCTGTCCGCTCCGTAAAACGCACAATCGCCCGCTCGCAGCGGATATTTGAGGCCGCCCATCTCGAGGACGGCCCGCCCGGCAAACACATAAAACAGCTGGCAGTCCCCGATCGTTCGCGGTCCCCACTGCTGTCCCGGCTCGGCATCGATTTTGTTGGCAAAATTGACGGTCGGACGCAGCCCGTTCAAGCTTCCCAGACGGATTTCCCTCGACATGCGGCCATTCCCCCTCTTCGCACATGTTCGCAACAATCTGTGAAAAATGCAATCTATCTTGCCGATTCTGTAACGAAATGCGGTCCGTTCCCTGCTATGCTGAATGCAGAAACCATTCCAAAACAAAGAAAGGTGATCGAGCATGCTAACGCAAGAGCAGATTCGCGAATTTGACGAGAACGGTTTCATCAAAGGCGACATCGTGTTAAGCGACGAGGAAGTCGACAAGCTGCGCGAGGAGCTGGATCTCGTCATGAACGGCAAATCGGTCAAAAAACCGGTGCTGAACCGGAACCTGCTGGACGGAAACAGCGAATACGGCATGTCGATGTCCAAGCGCGAGACGGTCGTTCAAATCGTCAACATCTGGATGGCGAGCGACGCCTTCTTCCAGCACGCGGCCAATCCGAAGCTGTGCGAGGAAGTCGCCCAGCTGTGCCGTACCGACACGCTCCGCATCTGGCACGATCAGATCCAATACAAGCCTCCGGTGACCGGAGGACCGACGGCGTGGCACCAGGACCATCCCGCATGGCCGATCATTCAGCCCGCCGATCTCGTCAGCGCCTGGGTGGCGCTCGATGACGCGACGATCGAGAACGGCTGCATGTGGATGGTGCCCGGAAGCCACAAATGGGGCAATCACCAGGCCGATCTGACGAGCGACGAGAACTTCATGCCCGTGCACAAACGTCCGGAACGTCTGCCGAGCGGCGCGGTCATCAAGGCGGTGCCGTTCGAGATCAAGAAAGGCCAGGTCGGCTATCATCATTGCATGACGTGGCACGGCAGCCCGCATAACCGTTCCGCGCGGAAGCGCCGCGCCATCGCCGTCCATTACATGCCGGGCCATACCCGCTTCGAGCCGACCGGCCGCCACCCGATGGAAGCGCATATCGAAGTGAAGCCGGGTGAAATTTTGACCGGCGCCGGATTCCCGGTCGTCTACAACCGCAATCTCGAAGTCCGTTCCTCTTAACCCGCCGTTCCAACGGATCGACGCCGGTCAGCCCGCAAGCCGACCGGCGTCGGTCCGTTTCGGCCGCAAGCCGGCCGGTGCGGCCACAGCTTGCGGCCGAGCGCTCAACTCCCGTGCGCGCGGTATTTGCCCGGCGAGCAGCCGACATACCGGCGAAACAGGTGGCTGAAAAACGCCGGATCGTCGTATCCGACCTTGTGGGCCACATGAATCACCTTCTCGTCGCTCTCCTTCAACATTTGCTTGGCATGCTCGATGCGAATCTGGTGAATGCGCTCGATGACGGTGATCGCCATTTCCTGTTTGAAGATGCGGTTCAACTGCCTCGTGCTGATATTAAACAGCGTGCTCAGATGATTGATATTCAGCTTCTCGTCGTAATGCCGCTCCAGAAATCCGTTGATCCGCCGGACGAGCATATGGTGCGACGAGCGCTTCGTCGATTCCCTGCCTTCGTTCAGACTTTCCTTGTACACGCGGGACAGCAGAATAAACAGATCGACCAGCTTCAGGCGAATGACCGTCCGGTAGCCGGATTTTTTCGCCTGCCATTCATCCAGCATTCCCTGCAGCAGCCGCAGCACGTCCGACGTCTCCCGCTCGCGAAGCTGCAGCTTGTGATAGAACCGCTCCGAGTGGCTCATAAACGGCTGCACGTAGAAATAATCCATCGAATCATCCACGCCAAGCTCCCGAAGACAGCTGTTATGGATGAGATCGGGCTGGAACAGGCAATTGATAATTTCAATTTCCTTGCCCTTCTCGATCCGGAACGTATGCGCTTCGTTCGGATTGATAATGAACACATCGCCGGCGCACAGCGGATAGCAGTCGCCCTCGAAGCAATGCTCCGCCTCGCCTCTGACGACGTATACGAGCTCGACGAAATCGTGGCTGTGCATATTCGGCACGTTCCGGTCGTTGTGCGTGCATTGAATGATATAAAAAGGAAAACGGTACTCCCGCAAAAAATCGTTTAGCGCAAGACGTTCTTCCATCATCTTCCCTCCCTGTTTCATCCGCTGAAAGCGGTCTGATCTCATCCAAGAGGAAAACGGCTTTACATCTATGCGATTTACCGACTTTTGTCGGCCTGCAGCACCCGATCCCGAATCGCACAAAAATTATCGATGTTTACATATTCCAGTATAAACGGAACCCCCTCCGTATGGCTATGATAGAGATCGAGAAAACGGCTCCAGTCGATGTCGCCGTCGCCTACCGCCCGGCCGTAGGCGTCGTTCACCTTGCGGTCCTTGCCGTGAAAATAGGCGATATGGGGGGCCAAATAGCGGAACATGTCGTCCTCCGAGCTGTTGGCGATCAGGTTCGCCGGATCAAGCAGCACCTTCAAGCGCCGCGAGCCGACCTGCGCGATCAAATCGGCCATCCGCTTCGCGCTCGGCACGACATCGAGCACGCAAGGCTCCAAAGCCAAATCGACGCCGTAACGCTCGGCCAGCGCCGTCAACCGGCGGAGGCTGTCCGCAAGTCTGGCGAAGCGGCTTTCGTAGAGCTCGGCGATAATGCCCCTGCTGCCGTGAACGAAGCCGCATTCGGTCGCCACACACGGAATGCCGTTCAGCGCCGCAAGCTCCATATGCCGCTCGAAGTAGGCGATATTCCGTTCGAGCTCCACGTCGTCCGGTTCGATCAAATTCGTAAATACGCCGAGCGCCGCCACCTCGATGCCGTGACGCCGGTACGTCTCGACAATCCGGCGGCTTTCTCCGTCCGTCATCCCCGACAAATCCGAACGTCCGTTATATACCCAATATTTCGAATCGGTTTGCGAGAAACAGAGCTCCGTCCATCTGAACCCGTTCGCCGCAAGCAGACCGGCCGCTTCCTCGTTGGTCAGCTGCGGGAAACTTCTCGATACGACGCCAATATCCATTCGCTTACGCACCATCCTTTCGCTCTTCGCTTGCCGATGCCGTTCCGGCTTTGCCGGCGGCTCTGCCGCGCGCCGTCAGCAGGGCGGCGAAGATCATCGCTTCCGCCGCCATCATGAAGGCGGTCCGCACGCTCATATCCGTTCCGCCTATTGCGTACAAGAGCAGCTGCGCCGCGAGGAGCACCGCCGTCATCGCCGCGGTCAGCCTCCGGAAGGAAGCGCCCATCCGGCCCTTCATCCCCTGCTTGTAAAGCATGTATTGGTATACGAATACAAGCGCCAGCCATACGAATCCGAAAAATACGAACGAAAACTGGTCGTATGCCTGCCAGGCCCATGCGCTTACCTCGAAGACGATCAGCGCGTGCAGCACGAGCGAGCGCAGCGTAAACCAGATAGCCAGCCCGATTCCCGCCGGCACGATGACGAGCAGCCACGACAGAATCGCCGCGCGCGCCTTGCGTCTTTCCTTCTCGATCAGCGCGTCCATGGCCCTATTCATCCTTTCCCCGCCAACTTCGCCTGCCGCAAACGCTCGATCAGCTGCCGGCGCGTCTCCTCGCCGTCAACCAGCCTCGTCCTGCGGACATAAGCCGCCAGACGGTCAAGCTCGCGCTCGATTCGGCCCGCCGGCATCGTATCCAGCCAATCCGCAGGCGGCGCTCCGGTTCGCATAATCGTATCGAGCGCTTCGTGCCGTTTGCCGATCGTCCGCTTCATGACCGTCTGCGCGAGCCAGACGCCGCCCAGCATGATCAGAACGATCGATACGGCAAAGACGAGCATGGCGGCCAAGATCAGTCTCATGTCGCCGCCCCCCGCAATTCGAGCTCGTCGGTCCGGTGGCAGGCGACATAATGGTCATCTCCGACCGCCCGCCAGGGCGGCTTTTCCATCCGGCATATATCCGTCGCATACGGGCAGCGCGGATGAAAGTAGCAGCCGGAAGGCGGATTCGCCGGGTTGGCCACCTCGCCGCTCAGAATGATGCGCTCCGCCTTGCGCCGCGGATCGGGCAACGGCTTGGCCGAGAGCAGCGCTTCGGTGTACGGATGACGGGGTCTGGCGAACAGTTGTCCGGTTCGCGCAGTTTCCACCATCCGTCCGACATACATGACGCCGACACGGTCGGAAATATGCTGAATGACCCCGAGATCATGGGAGATGAACAGGTAGCTGAGACCGAGCTTTCGCTGCAAATCCTGCAGCAAATTCAAAATTTGCGCCTGCACGCTGACATCGAGCGCGCTCACCGCCTCGTCGCAGACGATAAAGCGCGGGTTCGTCGCGAGCGCCCGGGCGATGCCGATGCGCTGCCGCTGGCCGCCGCTGAAGGCGTGCGGATAGCGCTCGAGATGCCGGCTGTCGAGTCCGACCATCTCCATCAGCTCCCGCACCCGCTCCTTCAGCTTCTCGCCGCCGGCCAGCTTGTTGCATACAAGCGGTTCGCCCACGATGCCCAGCACCGTCATCCGCGGGTTAAGCGACGAATACGGGTCCTGGAAAATAAGCTGAATATCCCGCCGGAACGCCCGCAGCCGGCGGCTGTCGAGCGTATTCAGATCGACCATGTTGCCTGTCCGGTCCCGGAAGTGCGTCTTTCCGTCCGACGGCTCGATCGCGCGCAGAATGCAGCGGCCGAGCGTCGTCTTGCCGCAGCCGGACTCGCCGACCAGCCCGAACGTCTCGCCCTCCCGAATATAGAAGTGCACATCGTCCACCGCTTTGACCGATCCGGCCGTCCGCTTGAAAAAACCTTTTTTGATCGGGAAATATTTTTTCATGCCGGTAACTTCGAGAATGATCTGCTTCGCTTCGCTCATGCCAGCGCCTCCTTCAAACTTGTTCGGCCTTTACGCAGCGGACGCGATGCCCGCGGGCGATCTCCCGCAGCGGGATGTCGCCGGCGTTGCACACGCCGTCCTCGGCAAGCGGACAACGGGAATAAAAGCCGCAGCCCGGCGGCAAATTCATCGGAAACGGCACCGTCCCTTCGATCGATTCCAGTCTGTCCCGCCTTGCCACCGAAGGGATCGAGTTGAGCAGCGCCTTCGTATACGGATGCTTCGGCCCGTAAAACAGCGTGTCGACGTCCGTATACTCGACGACTTTGCCGAGATACATGACGGCCACCTCATCCGACATTTCCGCAATCACGCCCAGATCGTGCGTGATGAAAATGACCGAGGTGCCGGTATGGTCCCGCAGCTCGTTGATCAGTTGCAGCACCTGCGCCTGCACCGTAACATCGAGCGCGGTCGTCGGCTCGTCGGCGATCAGAATGGAAGGCTCGCAGGAGAGCGCCATTGCGATCATCGCGCGCTGGCGCATGCCACCGGAGAGCTGGTGCGGGTATTCGCCCATCCGCTGTTCCGGGTTGGACATGCCGACTTTGCGCAGCGTCTCCAGCGCGATGTCGTACGCTTCCTTCCTGTTCGCGGTTTTGTGCAGCAGAATCGCTTCCATAATCTGATCGCCGATCGTATGAATCGGCGAGAACGCCTTCATCGGCTCCTGGAATATCATCGCGATTTCGCCGCCGCGAATGCTCCGGATCGTCCGGCCTTTGCCGTCCAGTCCGACAAGATCGACCGGATCGCCGTCCGGAATGTCGATCCCGTCGATTTTGCTCTGGTCGCTCGGATAGAGCAGAATTTCCCCTTCCACCTTGCCGGAAGCCGGCACGATGCGCAGCAGCGCCTGCGATGTGACGCTTTTGCCGCACCCGCTCTCGCCGACGATACCGAGCGTCCGGCCGCGGCGAATGGTCAGATCGACCCCGTCAACCGCTTTCAGCAAGCCTTCGTCCAGTTGAAAATGCACCTTCAAGTTTTTCACTTCCATGACGGCATCTTCCCGGCCGGACGCCGGCTTCACAAATTCCTCTCTCGCCCGAACAGTCACGCCGCTCCCCTCCTATTTGTAAGGATCGGCCGCGTCGCGCAGGCCGTCGCCGAGAAAATTGAACATGAGCACCGTCAGCACGATGAAAAACGCCGGCCAGAGCAGCCACGGATGATGGGCAAGCGTCTCCAGATTTTGCGCATCCTTCAGCAGTACGCCCCAGCTGACGACGGGCGCCTGCAAGCCGAGGCCGAGAAAGCTGAGCGACGTTTCGCCGAGAATGGTGCCCGGAATCGCCAACGTCGTATTGACGATGATGTAGCTGGCGAACGAGGGAAGCAGATGTTTGCGGATGATGCGTATATCGCTCGCTCCCGCAAGACGCGCCGCCATCGTGAAGTCCTCTTCGCGCAGCGACAATATTTTGCCGCGGACGACGCGCGCCAGCCCGGTCCAGCCGATAATGGAGAAGATGACGATCATCCCCATGTAGATGTCGAGCGCGGACCAGCTTCGCGGCAGTGCCGCCGCAAGCGCCATCCAGAGCGGGATCGTCGGCAGGCAGATCAGGAGGTCGATCGCGCGCTGGATGACCGTATCCGTCACGCCGCCGAGATAGCCCGATATGCCGCCGAGCAGCAGGCCGAGCACCAGCGTCAGAATAATGCCGAGTATGCCGAACGACAGCGACACTCTGGCGCCGTACAAAATACGGGTAAACAGGTCCCGCCCCAGATCGTCGGTGCCCATCAGAAAGAGCGGAGCGCCCGCTTCCTTCGTCCCGAACAGGTGGATGTCCGTCTTGAACAACCCCCACAGCTTGTAAGGCTCGCCTCTGACGAAGAAGTGGATCGGATATTTCTTCGACGTGTCGGCCTGGAACGTGCGGCGGAACGTCTTCGTATCCACCTCCATTTTCATGTCGTATACGAACGGCCTGAAGGAGAAGCCGCTCTCCTTGTCGTAAAACCGGACCGTTTGCGGAGGCGCGTTTTTATACTCGGTAAACCGCTGCGCCGGCAGCGTCGGCGACAAAAATTCGCAGAACGCGGCCGTCAGATACATCAGCAGCAAAATGACGGCGGAAGCCATCGCCAGCTTGTGCTTGCGGAATTTCCACCACATCAGCTGCCATTGGGACGCCACTTCGTACGCCCCTTGCTCGTCCCTGCGCCTGCGGCTGCGCCGGCTTATCCCGATGCCGCGCTTGTCCGTCTTTTCCAGCACCGTGCTCATTCCGCCACCCCCCCGAACCGGATGCGCGGATCGAGCCATGCCAGCAATATATCGGATAACAGCGTCCCGATGACGGTCAATACGCTCAGGATGAGCAGGAAGCTTCCGGCCAGATACATATCCTGGAACATGAGCGCCTTCAGGAGCATCGGGCCCGTCGTCGGCGTATTCAGAACGATCGAGACGATCGCTTCCCCGGAAATCAGCGCCGGCAGCGTCCACCCGATCGTGCTGATAAGCGGATTGATCGCCATGCGGACCGGATATTTGAACAGAAGCTTGCGCTCCTCCACCCCTTTGGCGCGCGCCGTAATGACGTACTGCTTGGAGAGCTCGTCGAGCAGCATGCCGCGCATGACGCGGATCAGGCTGGCCGTCCCCGACAAGCCGATAATGACGACCGGCAGCACAAGGCGGGGCAGCATATTGAGCACCTTGTCGATGCTCCACGGCGCATCCTGGAATTCGGGCGAGAACAGACCGGTCATCGACACCCCGGTATTGACGAAGACGATGTAGACGAGCACGAGAGCGATCAGAAATCCCGGCACCGCAAGGCCGATAAAGCCGATGAACGTAAACACGTAGTCCAGAATCGAATACTGGTGCGTTGCGGAATAGATGCCGATCGGAATGGCGACCGCCCAGACGAAAATAAGGGAGATGACCGAAATGATGATCGTCAGCAGCAGCCTATCGCCGATTACTTCGGAAACCGGCTGATTCCATTGGAACGATCGACCGAGGTCACCGTGCAGCACAATATTTTTGATCCAGAGAAGATATTGCATATACATCGGCTGGTCCAGGCCGTATTGGGCTTTCAGGCTAAGAATGGCGCTTTCGCTCACATCGTTGCCGGACAATTCCAGCTGCTGGATGTAGGTGCTGAGAAAGTCGCCGGGCGGAAGCTGGATGATGACGAAAACGATCACGCTGATGGCGAGCAGCAGCGGTATAAGCTGCAGCACACGGTATGCGATATAGTTAAGCATCCGAACCCTCCTTCGTCATTCTGCGCACGGACGGCGGTTTCGCCGATCTGTCGGACGCAAGTCCGCCGAATCGGCGCTATTGCGGCGAATGCCCGCCGCGATGTGCGGCGGCTGCCGGCGCACAGGTTTCAACCGGCTCCGCCTAAGCGGCCGCCATCGGGGCGCAGGCGAGGGCCGGATCGCGCGGCGATCCCGGCCCCTGTCCGAATGATCTGCGTCAATCCGCGAAGAAAAACTGCTCGCCGCTGAAGTTCGTCGCAATGGCGAACCCTTCCTCGCCCGGGATGTTGCGAAGTTTCCCGTTCACGATCAGCGGCTGCTTCACGTCTCCGATATGGACGAAATAGAACAGCTCTTCGCCCATCTTCTGCTTTACCTGCTCGATGATCGCCTGGGCGTCGGTCGGATTGGCGATCGCTGCCTGATCGATCAGATCGTACAGCTCCTGCACGTTCGCCGGCGGCTTCTCTCCCTTCTTGCCGCCCGAGCTGTGATACATTTCCCAGAGCGTCCCCCAGTAGCCTTGCCCCCAATCGCTCATATACCAGAGCGGCGTATGCGTCCAGATCATCGTCGCCTTCAATTCGTTCGCTTCGCGACGCTTGCCCCACAGCGTAGAGTCGATCACCTTCATCGTGACATCCAGTCCGAGCTGCTTCCACATCTCCGATACCAGTTCGGTAAGCGGGACAATGTCCGGCGCCTGCGCGCCGACTTCGAACGGGATCGTAAACTTCTTGCCGTCGGGACCGACGCGGAAGCCGTCGCTTCCTTTTGTCATACCCATGTCGTCGAGCAGCTTGTTCGCAGCTTCGAGATCGAAGGCGGAATCCTGGAATTTCGACGGGACGGCGAAGCCGTAATAGATCGCATCGATGATTTCGTCGCGGTTGAGCGCCATATTGAGCGCCTGGCGGAATCGGACGTCCTGCGTCACTTTCCGCCACGTCTCATCTTTGTGGGTCAGATTGAGGAAAATATCCGTCGGCGTGACATGCATGTTGGCAAGCAGCGCCTTGTAGCCGTTTTTCTCGTTTTCCCTGTACAGCGGCATTTTGACGAGCGCCGCCGATTCGCGGGAAAAGTCTACTTCGCCGGAGATCGTTTTGAGCGTCACCATTTCGATGTCCTGCACGAGCGTGCTTTGAATGCTGTCGATATACGGCAGCTGGTTGCCGGCCGAATCGATTTTGAAATAGTACGGGTTTCGTTCGAAGGTCGCGGTCGTCTGGGTCGATTTCACAATCATCCACGGGGTCAGCACCGGGAAACCGATCGCTTTCTTGTTGGTCAGCTCGGTGTTGATGATATCTTTGTCGTTAAAGAGGTTGACCCACTCGCCCTTTTTGAAGCCGGCTTTCCGGATTTCGGGCTCCAGTTGTTCAAGCGGCGTATATTTGACGTGGAACTTCTTGAGGTAGTGGGCCGGGCGGATAAATTGCTGGTATCCTCTCCAGCCTTGAATGGCGAGTCGGATAAGCAGCCCGCCGTACGGCTCGTCAAACGATATTTTGAACGTATATTCGTCGACCAGTTCGAACTTCATCGGCGTTCCGGTCGCCTTGCCTCCGGAGTGGAGATAGGCCGGGAAGATCGGCGTCAACTCCTTGTTGAACAGAATGTCCTCGATGGTGAAACGGACATCCTCCGTCGTGACCGGCTCGCCGTCGGACCATTTGAGCCCTTTGCGCATTTTGAACGTGAATACCTTCTCATCTTCGCTCATTTCGTAGCCTTCCAGCACATTGCCGGTAATTTCTTCACCCAGAATGCCGGGCGTGTTGAGCAGCGGCTCGTTGTTCATGACGAAGACGTCGGCGTCCCAGTCGATGACCGAGGTGACCGTGCGCAGCGTGCCGCCGTATCGGCCAATCTCGTAGTTCAGCATCGATGCCGGCATTTCATTCGTCAGCTTCGGCACTTCCGGCAGACGGTCCTTGACCGGCGGCAAATCTTTGCCTTCGAGCGATGGCGACTGCTGAAATTCCGTAATCGTCGACACGTCGACGACGGGCGCAGGTTCGCCCTTGTCGCCGCCATCCTCCCCTTTGCTGCCTTCCGTCTCTCCGGCAGCGCCGTTGTCGGCCGATCGTTCCGCGTCCTGCGGCGCAGGCGAACCGCTGCAACCGGCCAATGCGGTAGTCACGGCGAGTGCGAGGACCAGCACCCACGCAATGGTTATCGTGCTCCTTGTTTTCACATGCATCCCCCTTCATTAAAATGTTTGTTCCCGGGAAACACCATTTCGCATCTGTTAGCTGCGATCACGATGCCCGTGCTTGCTTCGGTCACGATGTCCGTGTTTGTTTCGGCCACTATGACGGTGCTAGCTGCGATCACTTTGTCCGTGCTTGCTTCGGTAACTATGCCGCTTCGCATCCCGGCCCATCCCGCGGACGAATACGGCGGTACGTCCCGGTACAGCATGTTGTGCGCATGCCAACACTCCTTTCCCGGCAAAATGGATGACGCGAATGAACGCTCTGCTTCTCAAATCGGAACCGATGTGCTGCCACTGAACCGGAACAGGTCAGGTTATCAGATGACAGGATCGGACAAAATTCGGGAAAACGCTTGCAACAGCGGATGCCGGCTTACAGCTTCTCCCCGCGAAGCAGCTGGCCTTCCAGCCAATGTCCGGCAACGAGACCGTCGCCGGTGCGCCTGAGCTCGCCAAGCAGCTCCCGCCTCAGCGCGCTGAGGATCTTCCCGCAACCGGGACCGGCGATCCGGTTTTCCCTTTCGTGCGGGTCATTTTGCAGATCGTACAGCTCGTCGGTATCGGTCGGGTTCCAGATATATTTCCAATCCGCCGTACGGATCATCCGCTGTGCGAACAGGCCGAACTGCTGCCCGTTGGATGTCGATACGGCGAATGACCGCCAATCGTCCGGCACCTCGCCTTCGAGCAGCGGCCGCATGGAGCGTCCGTGCAAATGGGGCGGCAGCGGCAAGCCCAGCAGATCGAGCAGCGTCGGCGGCAGATCGAGATGGTTGTAGACGAAGGCGCCGCATACCGTTCCGGGCTTCGCGACGCCCGGCCAGCGGATGGCAAGCGGTACGCGGACGACATCGTCGTAGAGCACGTAATGCTTATCCATCATGCCGTGGCCACCGCACATATCCCCGTGATCGGACGTATACACGACGACGGTATTGTCTTCTTCGCCCTGCTCTTTCAGCGCGTCCAGCAGCAGACCGACAGCGTCGTCCATCTGGCTGACGATGCCGTAATACCGCGCGACGACGGGCGCCCATTCGTCCCAGCCGGCGTGCTGCACTCCCCAATTGACAAGCTGCTGCCGCTGAATATAAGGCTTGCCCGACAGCGTGTCGCCGAAGCTCCCCCATGGCGGGACATCGGCCGGATTGTACTGGCTGGCGAACGGCTCGGACGGGCGGCACGGCAGATGGGGCTCCGCGAAATTGACCCTCAGATGCCAGGGACCGTCCGCCTCCGACAGCTCGCGCAGCATCCGGCGCGCCCGGTCTGCCAGCCAATGGGTGCGGGAATCGGCGAGCGGTACCGGGTCCGTCTCGCCGCGCCAGCCGCCTTCGAGCCGGATATCCGGGTGCCTCAGCCGCCGGTATGCCGCATATTCCCGCTCGGCATCGACATAGCGGCCGTAGCCGAACGCGGTCGGATCGGCGTCCGGATGGACGTCCCATTTGCCGATATAAGCGGTGGCGTATCCGGCTTGCTGCAGGTCCCGCGCCCACGAATACGCATCCGGGGCCAGACTTCCGACCGGCAGCCCAAGACCGGCATTCCAGAGGGCGCCGAAGCTTTCCGGACGGCGTCCGCAGACGAAGGATTGTCTGGCCGGACCGCATACCGGAATCGGCGTATAGGCGTTGGCGAACCAGACGCCTTCTTCCGCCAGTCGGTCGATGTTCGGCGTTCGCACCGGATACCGGCCGCTTGCGCCCGTACAATCGTAACGATGCTGATCGCTCATGATGACCAGCACATTCGGCCGCCGCGTCATGCGCCTTTACCCCCGTTCATCCGCGACCGCTCCATCGCCTCGTCGAACCGCTCCCGCGCCGGATTGTTCCACCAATCCTCCCACGTGAAGCCGAACTGCCCCAGAATCGTCTGAAGGCGCTTGCGAAACGGCAGACCGGCTTCCAGTTGCGCAAGCATCGGATCGCGTCGGCCCGCCAGCTTGCCGGCCACCCAGTCGTTCAGCTGCCGTTCCATCCGGTCGGCAAGGGCCGGCATCGTTTCAGCCAGATTGACCGTCTCGTCCGGATCGGCTTCGAGATGATACAGCTCCCGGGGCGGACGCTTGAACGGGCCGGGATCGTACGTCACGATCAGCTTATAGGAGCCGTCGGTTATGCCGCGGGCCGCCTGCCAGGCGCACTCGCTCAAATAAATCGTATCGTGCGCGCCGGAAGCTTCGCCCCGGATAGCCGGCCACAGGCTGCGGCCGTCCAGCCCGTCCGGAACCGGCAGCCCCGCTGCCTCCAGCAGCGTCGGCATCATATCGACCTGCTGCACGAGTCCGCTCACGCTTCTGCCGGCCGGTATCCGTCCCGGCCAACGCATAATGAGCGGGACGCGGACCGTATGCTCGTAGAGACCGCAATGATCCCAAAAAATGTCGTGCTCGGTCAGGCTTTCGCCGTGGTCGCCGAACAGCATAAGCAGCGTATCATCCCGGATGCCGAGCCGCTCCAGCGTCTCGTCCAGCTCCTGCAGCAAATCGTCGAGATAGCGGATTTCCGCGTCGTACAGCGCGTTGATATATTCGGCGTCGGTAACGGGACCCAGCAGGTCGTAATGATGGTATTTGAAAAACGGATAAGCGCCGTTGTTGTACGCCCGCTCCATACTCCGGTTGGCCGGATCGCGCGGGTCGCGCCCCGCGTCGTAGAAACGGGACACATACTTCTCCGGAGGCAGGTAAGGCGTATGCGGATCCCAATAATGCAGGAAGAGAAAAAAATCTTCGCCGGCGTGCTCGTTCAGCCACGCCTTCGCCAGCTCGTTGACCGTACGACCGTCGATCCAGCGCTGGCGGCCGGACGAATTGATATAGTAGCGATAGCCGCGTGCGAACCATTCCTTCAACTGGTACAGGTTGTCGATCGCCGCCGTCGTCAAGCCTGCGCCGAACAGCATGGCGGGCAGCCAACCGACCGAGCGGGGCAGGCTCGTCAGCTCGGAGCCGTGTGCGACGACGCCGGTCGTCAAGCCGACCTTTCCGGTAAAAATGCCGGTATGCGCCACCTCCGTCGGAATGTCGGCGGCGTATGCCCGCTTGAACAGCACCCCTTGCGAGGCGATCCGGTCCAGATAGGGGCTAGTCGGCTTGCCGTACCCGTAAGCGCCGAGCCTGCTGGCGCGCAAGGTGTCCAGCGAGACGAAGACGATTTTCATACGCATCCCTCCACATGGGCCGGCAACCATCCACGGGCTCTCAGAAAGTCGAGGACGGTCCGGGCGTTGTCTGCGACCGAAAAATCCTGCGTACGAATGACGACGTCCGGCGATTCCGGGACGTCATACGGATCGGAAACTCCGGTGAAGCGCTCGATCTCGTTTTTTCTCGCCCTGGCGTACAGCCCTTTCGCGTCGCGCCGTTCGCATTCCTCCAGAGGGCATTCGACATACACTTCGATATAGCGGCGGCCGATGGCCGACCTTGCATGCTCCCGCATTTCGCGATACGGAGTAATGGCCGAGACGAGCGCGACGACGCCGTTGCGGGCGAGCAGTTCGGCGACGAACGCCACTCTTCTGATATTCTCCAGACGGCCTTCGCGGCTGAAGCCGAGATCTTTGCAAATCGTCTTGCGCAGCTCGTCGCCGTCGAGCAGCTCCGCGCGGACGCCGGCGCCGCGCAGCAAGCCGAGCAATTCGCTCGCCGTCGTCGTTTTGCCGGAGCCCGACAGGCCCGTAAACCATACGACACATCCATCCATTCTTCCTATTCCTCTCCCTCCGGCGTGTCGTCGCCGACTTCGTCCACGCGCACCGGCGAGCCGTTCTCCCGGTGAGACAGAATCGCCGCTTCAATGATGCGCTGCACCGCCAGCGCGTCCGCTCCCGAGCCGGCGATCCGGTCAAGGGGAACGTCATCCTTGATCTCCTGCACGAAAGCGTTGAGCCGGTAGCGGAACGTGTCATGGAACCCGCGGGCGCCCGACATGATGGAGTTGCGGAAAACCCGCAGTTCCTCGCGATCCTTCGGATAAAAAGTCAGCCGCTCGTACACATTGTCGAGCACGAATCGCCCGCCCGTTCCGGCCGCTTCGCAACGCTCGATCGGATGCCCGCCGAACATGTCGTAGCTTCCGGTCAGATGGCCGACGGCGCCCGACGCAAATTCGAGATTGATCGAGGCCGTCGACCAGACGCCGCGCCCCGGCGCCCGCGTCAAAAACGACTGCACCCGCGATACATCTCCGCCGAAATAACGGAGCACATCGAACGAGTGCGGATGCAGCGCGCGCAAATGGATCCAGGGCGTCGACTCGTTCGGATTGCCGATCGTAAGCCTCATATTCAGGAACAGCAGGGTGCCCAGATCTCCCTTGTCGATCCACGACTTCGCCTTGAGCGCGGCCGGCACGAAGCGATGGTTCAAATTGCAGGCAAGCCGTACCCCTTTGCGCCCGGCCGCTTCCACCATTTCCTTCGCCTCGCGCAGCCGGTTGGAAATCGGCTTCTCGACCAGGACGTCTTTGCCGGCCTCGATCGCCTGCAGCGCCGGCTCCCGATGATGGGAGCCGTTCTCCAGCCCGCCGGTCGCCACGCTGACGAGATCGATTTCTTCGGCGGCCAGCATTTCCGGCACGCTCGTATACGCTTTCGCGTGAAACCGCTCCGCCGCCCGCTCGGCCAAATCGCCGCGCAAATCGCATACCGCGACGAGACGGACGTCCGGGTTGTCGGAATAGACTCCGCAATGAATCAGGCCGATATGATTCAGTCCGATAACCGCCGCTTTGATCATGATGTGACCCTGCGCCCTTTCTTCCGGTATTTCTCCTGCAGCTGTCTGGCGTTGCTCACCGAACCGATGCGCAGCGACGCATATGCCTGCTCCGACGACTCGAACGGTCCGGTGCCGAGACCGTGCCAGTTCAAATTCGTATACATCGGATTCGTTCGTCCCGTCTCGCTTTCCCGTTTGCGGATATGGGCTTCCATCCGGCTTCTCAGCATGGCGACGACTTCCGGCTCTTCCTCTGCCACGTTGCGAAGCTCCTGCGGATCCCGAATCAGATTGTACAGCTCGACAGCCGGTTTGAAATGAAAATCCGGCTCCAGCGCCACGATCAGCTTCCACTCCGGCGTTCTCCAGCCGTGCTTGCGCATCCAGGTGCATTCGGTTATGTAAAATTCGGGCTCGACCTTGCCGCGCTGCCCGAACATGCGGGGCACGAGACTGGAGCCGTCGAAGCCGATGCCGGACTCGATGCCGAGCAGCTCCAGAACGGTTGGCATAATGTCCTTGATTTGCGTGTAGTCGGCGCAGCGCACGCCGGCCGGCACTTTGCCCGGAAATCTCAGGATCAGCGGCACGACCAGATTCGTTTCATACAGGCCGTGATGATCGTAGTAGCAATCATGCTCGTTCAACGTTTCCCCGTGATCGGACGTGATGACGACAAGCGTCTCTTCCTCCAGGCCGAGCTCCTCCAAAACCGTGAACAGCCGGCCGATGCAGGCGTCCATATACGCAAGCGCGCCGTCGTACTGGGCGTCGATATAACGCGCGTCGGTGCAGCCCTCCGGAAACCAGGACCGGAAATAGTTGGCGAAAGGCTCGAAGCGGTACAGCGCGTCCAGCGAATCGTTCTCCGCACTGAACTCTTCGCCGTCGTAGAACAGCCGGTCGAACGGCTGCGGAGGCAAATACGGCGAATGCGGGTCCATATGCCGGAGAAACAGAAAGAACGGCTTGTCGGCGGCGACGAGCCGCTTCAGCTCCGGAATCGCCACGCGGTTCATATTTTCCGCCTTCGGGCTCCTCCCTCCCGGATCGGCCGCCCAGCCTTCGTAATCGAGATAGGTCTGGAAGCCGCGCGACGACGGATTGCCGGTAAATCCGATGCATGTCGTATTGTAGCCGTTATCGTTCAGCACTTCCGCCAACGTTTTCACATGCCCGCCCAATCCGCCGTTATGGCGAAGCGCCACGACATCGGTGCCGAAGCAATCCATGCCGGTCAGCATCGAAGCATAGCCCGGCGTTGTCGGTACACTGGGACTAAAATGGTTTTCGAAGAGAACGCCGCCCTGCGCGTAACGGTCGATATGCGGCGTCGTAAGCTTGGCATAGCCGTAACCGCTCATATGATCGCGGCGCAGGCTATCGACGCCGAGAAACAGCAGGTTCGGTTTTCGGCGTCCGGACAGCTCGGATTTTCCCATATTCGGACCCAACTCCTTTTTGCGAAATCGCTTCTCGCTTCAAATGACATAAGTCGAAACGTCGGACGGTCTGGCGCCGAGACGATTCAGACAGGCGTTCAGGTAGCCGTAGCTTTCGGCCGCCACAATCGACACCTCGGCCAGCGAATGCCCCCTCGCGCCGATCACCTCCAGACAGACCGGTCCGTCGTAGCCGCCGTCGACCATCGCTTTGCAGTAAGCGGCCAGATCGATGTCCCCGCGTCCGCATGCCTGGTTGAAGATGTCGCCGGGCCCGGCCGTGCGCCCTTTGCAATCGCGAATGTGGATATGCTTCACGCGCGAGAGCACTTGCGGCAGCGCTTCCTCCGGATTTTCGCCGGCGCGGTACACATGGCTCGGGTCCATATCGATGCCGAAACCGGGATTTTGGATCGCCGCCATCGCCCGCAGCGTCGTCGGCGTATTGTAGATCGCGTTCCCGACATGCGCCTTGACGCACAGCGTGACGCCATAGGAATGGGCAAGCGCGGAAAGGCGCGCAAGCGTGGCGATCGACTGCGCCAAGTCTTCCTCTGCATTGCTCTTTCCGCCGGGCCCGACGTTGACGATCGGGATGCCGAGAGCGGCCGCCGCCTCGAACGCTTTGGTCAGCCGCGCTTCGTCGAGCGACGCGACCTCCATGGACAGCAATCCGATGCCGCATTCGTCCGAGATCGACTTGATCGTTTCCGCCTGCTCCTGCCAGCGGTCGAGCTCGAGATGCTCGCACATCCCTTTGATGGCGGACAGCTCCGCCCCGTCGTAACCGCATCGCGCAATATGGCGAAGGGCCGTTTCGACATCGAAATCTTTGAACAGGACCGTGTTGACGCCCAGCTTGATCATGTTCGCACCTCCCGAATTAAAAATCCAATTCGACGATCGTACCCGTTTCCCAGGAACGAATTGCCGCCTCGATAATGTATTGCGCCTTCAGCGCGTCTTCGCCGGAACCGTCGATCCGGTCGTACGGCTCGCCCGCCGCGATCTGCTCGATCCATGAGCCGATCCGGCTCTTGAACGTTTCCGAGAACGAACGCATCCCGCCGAGATAGCTGTACGTTTCCGTTTCGATGCTGCGGCGCGGATAAAACGTAAGGTGTTCGCAAGCATCGGTCAGCACGAAGCGCCCTTTGGAGCCGACAACGTCGCACTGCTCGAGCCCGTAGCTGCCGCCGGCGTCGTAGCTGCCGACCAGGTTGCCGATCGCCCCGTTCCGAAATTCGAGCAGCACTTGCGCGTTGGACCAGATGGAGCGGCCCTCGCCCTTCATCATGAACGCCGCGACCCGCTTCACGTCGCCGCAGAAGTAGCGAATGACGTCGAACGAATGCGGATGCAGCGCCCGCAGATGAAACCACGGCGACGTCTCCACCGGGTTGTTGATCCACATGCGCATATTGATCATGTGAAGCTTGCCGAGCCTGCCTTCCTCCACCCAGCCTTTCGCTTTCAGCGCGGCAGGCGTGAAGCGGTGGTTCAGGTTGACCCCGTACGGAATTTTTTTGGATCGGGCCAGTTCCACCATTCGTTCGCCTTCGTCGATCCGGTTGGATATCGGCTTCTCCCCGAGCACCGGTATGCCCGCTTCGAGCAGCCGCATCGTCGGCTCGTAATGCTCGCCGCCGTTTTCTTCCCCTTTGGTCGCGACGCTGCAGGCATCGATTTCGATGCCGCTTCCGATCATTTCCTCCACGCTGTAAAAAGCGCGGCATCCGAATTTCCGCGCGGCGGCATCCGCTTTCTCCTTCACGATGTCGCAAACCGCCACCAATTCCGCCTGCGGATGCCCATTGTAAACGTCCGCATGGATCGAGCCGATATTGCCGACGCCGACCACTGCCGCTTTTACCGTCATCCCTATTCCTCCCACGATTGGTCTGCTTCCGGTCTTCCTATGAATCGCGCTTGCTAGTGTTCATTCTAGTGGAAAACGGTACGGGGGCTCATTGCGGTTTCCGCCAAAAACATGTCGGATCGCGCCATAAATATGAAATCGCTTACATTCATAGCGTTGCCCATGCTGCGGCGGTTTGGCGCCGACAGACACGCCAAAAAGCCCCAAAACCACTTGTAAGTGGCGGGGGCTTCATGGCCGAATTCGCCATTCCATTCGGGGCGAAGCCGTTCGTCCGGTTTCGTTTCCGCTCGATCTTATTTGTGCCGAACGCGCGTCAGCTTCGTCACCCGTCCGTTCACCGTCCATTCCGCCACGTATACGTCCCCTTTCGAGTCGACGCATACGCCGTGCGGAGAACTGAACCGGTTCGGGCGGAAGTACGATTCCGGCAAGTTCGGCCAGCCTTCCTGCTTGTAAGCCTGCTGATCCTCGCCCAGATGGGTAATCAGCTTGTCGTTGCGGTCGAAAATCGTAACGCGGCTGTGCAGGTCCGGAAAGTAAAGCTCATCGCCGAAAATAAAAAAGCTGCAAGGCATATCCATATTTTCGTCGATAAACCGTTTGTGCGCGCCGTCCAGCGTCAAAACCTGAATCCGGTGATTGCTCCGGTCGGCGACATACAGCTCCGGTTCCCCGTTTCTCGTGTCGATGCTGATGCCGTGCGGACAGGACAGCTTGCCCGGCTCGCTGCCGGTGCCGCCGAAAGAGGAAATATAAGTGCCGTCCGACGAATAGCGGTGAATCCAGTTCTGGCCGTAGCCGTCGGTGACGTAAATGTCTCCGTTCGGCGCGACGGCGGCGTCGGTCGGCACATAGCGGTGATCGTCATCGTATATGCCCGGCAGGTCCGGCGTTCCGAGCTCCAGCACCTTCTCCCCGTCAAGCGTCGTCTTGACGAGCAGCCCTCTGCTCGTATCGGTCAAATACAAAAATTCGCCGCCGCTTTCCCGGTGAAGGTAAAAGCCGTGCGCCCCCCCGGCATACTCGTCGCCCCATGAAGAAATGTAGTTCCCTTCCGGGTCGAATTTGACGACGCTCGGACGGTTGGTATGAAACAGATAGACGTTATCCTGCGCATCGGTGACGATGCCGTGCGTATAGCCAAGCCGAATCGAATCCGGAAGCTTCGCCCAGTTCGAATTCGCCTCGTAAACATGCGAACCGCTTCCGACCAGGTTGGAAACGCTGTCAACCGTATTCATCCATTTCTCCTCCTTATCGATGAACGCTGCGATAATCAATTCTCCAAACAATTCTCCCGAAAAGTCCCGATTCCTTCCGCAGCTTGCAAAAATGCGTCCAACAGACTAGCGAAACAGCTCCATGCCGCTGTATTGCGCCACCAGCTCGAGCAGATCCCGGTGGATCGGCAGCACGAACTCCATCGGTCCGATATCGAACCGGCCGCTCCGGTTATGAACGGTCGCGCCGCGCACGAAAATCCGGTACGTGTCGCGGCTCGGATTCGCCGTCGCAAGCTCGGCTCCTCCGCGCCGTTTATGCCGGACGGCCATGCGGCCGCCGCCCGGCGCTTCGTACGGCACGATGCTCACCATATCGGCAAACCGGATGAAGTAGTTGACATGCGGCTTGTGAATGACAAATTCCGCCGTCGATACGGTAATTCCATAGTCCTTGTTTTTGTGCGACAGCTTCAATTCGCCTTCCAGCGATTTCAACCGGATGAAATCGGGGTTCATGGCGTGTCGCCTCCTTTCGGCAGCTGTAACGCGTGCAGGGCCGCGCTGCATTTTATTTGAAGAAGCGGTTGACGACAAAGCCGATCAGCGACAGCACGACGCTGACAATGATGCACGTCACGATCGGAAAATAGAAGCGCATATTTTCTTTTTCCACGACAATATCGCCGGGCAGACGGCCGAACGGCAGCCACCGTCCGCCGATCATCCATATGACGCCGACAACGATCAAAATAACGCCTAGCGCGATCAGCAGCTTCGGCATGTCGCTCATGTTAGTCACTCCTTTGCCGGAACGCGTTGCAAACGTTGGTTTTATTATAAAATGCCAGGGACGGTGCGGCAAGAAAAGCAAAGCCCCGGCTTACGAATAAGCCTGGGGCGTTTCGCTGTATTGGCCCGGAGCCTGCTTCGGCCGCGGCGTCTTCTGCTTCGCAACCGATCCGAACAGGAGCCACGACCATTTGAAATATTTCGTTACAAGCCCGACGACCAGCCACGATACGAGAACCGCGAGCACAAATCCGCCTGCGTACCACAGATGGAACGGGATGCCTTGCCAATCGGGCTTCGTCATCCGGTAATAATGCAGGACGAGCGGATGGAACAAATAGACGCCGAACGAGATCGAGCCGAAGCCGGCCATCATGCGGATCGACCACTTCGGAGCGTTATGGTACAAGTAGAAAGCCGCCTGCAGCATGACGATTGCCGAAAAATAAGTGTGGATATTCCATACCGCGTCGTACATTTCGCTGCTCCACTTGTGCAGCCCGGTGCGGCCCGAATACATGACCCAAATATGCGCGGCAGCCGATGCCGCCCACAACGCCCAGACCGTCAGCCAGACGGGCAGCTTCGAGCCGCCGTTCTTCAGCTTGCCCGGCTTGAACCACTGTTGAAATTTATCGAAATAGATGCCGAGAAAAGCGCCCAAAAAGAAATAGCTCATATATGAGAAAGAAACGCTGCCTTTATATTGAAGGTGGAAATATTCGGCGTTCAGCAGCACGAAAGCCCACTGAATGGCAAAACCGAGCGGAAGCGCCAGCACCCGCAACCATTTGCTTTTCTTGAACAGCATAAGAAATATCGGAAACATCAAATAAAATTGGATATTGATAATGACAAAATACAGATGGGCATTCGCTTTTCCGGTCAGCAGCCGGATGCCGAAATGCTCAAGCGTGTACATCAACGACCAGCCGTCAAAATATTGGTAGTTGCGCACAAGATAAAACACGATCGAGAAGATAACGTACGGAATGAGAATAAACATGAAGCGTCTGCTGAAAAAGCGGGCCAGCTTTTCTTTCGTAAACGGCTGATGATAGTAATTGTAAAACAGGACGAAGCTGCTCAAAAAAATAAAAATGGGCGTCCCGATCCGAAAAAAGATGTTAAAAAAATTGTAGACGACGAACGAGCGCATCCCCGTCGTCTCGGCGATCGCCGACGACGTGGCGTGAACCATGATGACGCATACGATCGCCATGGCGCGCACGAGGTCCAGCTCGTTCAATCGTTCCCTTTTCAGCATTTCGCCTCTCCTCCGATGTTTCCCCAAATCAAAGCCAAGTATGCCGCAGTCTGGTCACGGCATATGTCCCATTATGCAATAACAAGCGAGCTTTGCCAATAATTTTTGTAAAATAATGGTTATGCAAATGATGAGACGTTTGTCCAGCTTGCGCCAGCCTTAACGATTAGACGAACGAGAACCATTATTTGTTTCATCGGCATAAGCCGCCCTGCATCGACTATGATCGGCTACATCCGTTCGGGGGTCCGCAGACCGAGCAGAGCCATGCCGCTTTGCAGCTTCCGCGCCGCCAGCGAGACAAGCGTCAGTTTTGCGCGGCGCTCGGAACGGCTGTCCGCAACGATGCGCTCGGCGTGGTAGAAGCGGTTGAACGCTTTGGCGAGATCGAGCAAATACCGCGCCATGACGGAAGGCTCGTCGTCCCGCAGCGCTTCCGCCAGCGCCTCCTCATATCCGCAAAGCATCTTGACGCACATCCACGCCTCAGGGGAGGACAGATGCACGCCGTCGATATTGTCGGCACGATCGGGAACGTCGTCCCGTCCTTTGCGCAGCAGGCTGGAAGCCCGGGCAAACGTATATTGCAGATAGGGCCCGGTTTCGCCGTCGAAACTGATCGCCTCATCCAGATTGAAGTCGATTTCCAGCATCCGCCGATGTTTCAGGTCCCCGAACACGACCGCTCCGACGCCGATCACTTCGGCAACCTCTTTGCGATTCGGCAGTTCGGGATTTTTGTCCGCGATCATCCGCTCCGCTCTCGCGACCGCTTCGTCCAGCACTTCTTCGAGAAATACGACCTGTCCCCGGCGCGTCGACATTTTCTTCCCGTTCATCCGCATCAGTCCGAACGGCACATGACGGCAAGCTTCGCTCCACGTACAGCCCATCCGGGCGAGAACGGCGAATACTTGCTTGAAATGGAGCGTTTGCTCGGCGCCGACGACGTACAGCAGCATATCCGCGCCCATCGTTTCCTTGCGGTAAATGGCGGTGGCCAAATCGCGCGCCGGGTAAATCGTGGCGCCATCCGATTTCAGGATGAGACACGGCGGCAGCCCTTCTTCCGCCAGACGGACTACCTGCGCGCCGTCGCTTTCCTCCAGCAGCGACTGCTCCGCGAGCCGCTCGACGACGGCGCCGATTTTGTCATTATAGAAGCTCTCACCGAGCACATGATCGAACCGGATGCCGAGCCGTTCGTATACCCTGTCGAATTCTTTCATACTGGCGCGGACAAATGTGTCCCACAGCCGCCGCGCTTCATCGTCGCCCGCTTCCAGCCGGCGGAACCACTCGCGGCCTTCGTCTGCGAGCTTCGGCGAACGCTCCGACTCGTCGTGAAATTTCACGTAAAGCCGCAAGCTTTCCCGGATCGGTTCGGCGGCGAGCGCTTCATCGTTTCCCCAACGCTTGTAGGCGGCGATCAGCTTGCCGAACTGGGTTCCCCAATCCCCCAAATGATTGACGCGGATGACGCGGTAGCCGGCCGCCCGGTACAGGTTGCCGAGCGCGTTGCCGATGACCGTCGAGCGCAGATGGCCGACGCCGAACGGCTTCGCGATATTCGGCGACGACATATCGATGACGACCGTTCGTCCCTTTCCCCAATCCGGCTGTCCGAACTTGTCGTCCGCGATGCGGCGAAGCAGCCGGGCGCTCCAGACGGAAGGTTCGAAGCGCAAATTAAGATAACCGCCCGCCGCTTCCGCCCGGATGCCTCCGTCCGCTTCGTTCAGCTTGCCTGCCGTTTCCGCGGCGATGCTCTGCGGGGAGCGCTTGAGCCGTTTGGCCAAAACGAAGCAAGGCAAGCTGACGTCGCCCATTTCCGGTTTTGGCGGATATTCGAGCCATTCCGCAATTTCAACGCCGGCTTCCGGCAGATGCGGCGCGATCCGTTCCGCCGCCAATTGCAACAGCATACATTATTCCTCCTTCCGTGTCCCGCCAAATAAAAAAGCTTTCCGTCTCTGTCAAAGAGACGGAAAGCTTGTCGCTTTACGCGGTGCCACTCTTCTTGGTATTTCCGCCACTGGCGGAAATCCCATCTTGAACAATGTTAACGGCTTGCGCCGGCATACCCTACTGGCATCGTTCGGGCATGCAACTCCCGGGACCGCTTCCCCTGCCGTCCGCTGCCGGCTTCCACCATCCCGGCTCGCTGCAAGCGGTTTGCGCCAAGGTACTCTCCCGTTCCTCGTCTGTATCCCTATTTTTCCCATTATAGCTTTCGCTACCCGGAAAAGCAAGCGGCTTGTGACCGGCCGCGAAGGTTCGAACTTAGCCTTCCAGAAGGAGCGATTCCGGATCTTCCAGCAATTCTTTCACCGTGACCAGGAAGCGGACCGCTTCGGCGCCGTCCACGATCCTGTGGTCGTAGGACAAGGCGATGTACATCATCGGCCGGTTTTCCATTTTTTCCTGATCGATCGCGACCGGACGCCATTGGATTTTATGCATGCCGAGAATGCCGACCTGCGGAGCGTTCAAAATCGGGGTCGACATCAGCGAACCGAAAACGCCGCCGTTTGTAATGGTGAACGTGCCGCCCTGGAGGTCCGACAATGTCAGCGCATTGCTGCGCGCCTTCGCCGCCAGCTCGGCGATCTGCCGTTCGATCTCGGCAAAGCTGAGCCTGTCGGCATCCCGCACGACCGGCACGACGAGCCCTTCCTTCGCCGATACCGCAATGCCGATATCGTAAAACTTCTTCACGAGCAGCTCGTCCCCTTGAATTTCCGCATTCAGCAGCGGGAACTGCTTCAGCGCACCGACGACCGCCTTGGTGAAGAAGGACATGAAGCCGAGTCCGACGTCATGCTTTTCCTGGAACGATTGTTTGCGGCGCTTGCGAATATCGAGGATCGCCGTCATATCTACCTCGTTGAACGTCGTCAGCATCGCGGCCGTGCGCTGCGCTTCGACAAGCCGCGCCGCAATCGTCTGACGGCGCCGCGACATGCGCTGGCGCTCAATCGGCTTGCCGGCGTCCGCCGCCGGCGCAGCGGCAGGGGCCGCTGCTTTCGGCGCGGTCGCATTAGCCGCCGCTTGCGGCGCCGAGCCGGCGGTGCCGTGCGACAGCACATCCTCCGGGCGGATGCGGCCGATCGGATCTTTCGTTTGTACGCTGTCGAGCGGAATTCCGCGCTCTCTGGCCAGCTTGCGTGCCGCCGGCGAAGCGTTTGCCGTTCCTTCCCCGCGGCCTGCGGCTGCGGCAGCCGGGGCCGGCTGCGGCGCAGCTGCGGCCGGCGCCGATTGGGCCGGTGCCGGTTCGGCTTTGCCTTCCGGCTCGGCCGGCTTGGCCTGCTCCCGGGCGGCCGGCGCCGCGCCGGCCGCCGCATCGGAAATAATGCCCACTGTCTCGCCGACCTGTACGTTATCGCCTTCGCGGAAGCGGATTTCGGTCAATACACCGCTCGCTTCCGCGCTGATTTCCAGATTGACTTTATCGGTTTCCAGCTCGAGGAGCGCATCTCCTTCATTGACCGTATCGCCTTCTTTAACCAGCCATCTGGAAATGGTTCCTTCGGTTATCGATTCGCCCATAGCGGGCACTTTGATTTCGTTCACGGTGACAACCTCTCCTTACGCTTGAGTTTCCCGGGCCCGCTGCTTCATGGCCGCTGCGATGATTTGCTGCTGCTCGTAACTGTGAACGTTCTGATATCCGCTTGCGGTGCTGGCCCGCTCCGGACGGCCGATGTAGCGGATGATGTCCGGCCGCGGCGCGATCGCCCTCAGCCTCGGTTCGATGTATGACCACGCGCCCATATTTTTCGGCTCTTCCTGGAGCCATACGATTTCGCTGGCATTCGCATATTTTTTCAGAATCCCCGCGATCTCATCCTTCGGGAACGGGTACAATTGTTCCACCCGGACGACATGGATCCAATCCCGTTCGGCTTCCTCAAGCGCAGACAGCGCTTCTTCGAGATCGACGGCCACTTTGCCCGTACACAGGATGAGCCGGCCGACGCGATCCGGTCTTCCGCCGGAGCCGGGCTGCTCCAGTACGGTCTTGAAGGTCCCGCTTGCAAAATCGGCGGCCGGCGACGCGACCCGCGGATTGCGGAGCAAGCTCTTCGGCGCCATCAGCACGAGCGGGCGGGCGTGATCGCTTTCGGTCAGCGCGGCTTGACGGCGAAGCAGATGGAAGTATTGGGCCGCCGTCGTCAAGTTCGCCACGGTCCAGTTGTCTTCCGCCGCCATCTGCAAGAAGCGTTCGAGCCGCGCGCTCGAGTGCTCCGGCCCCTGGCCTTCGTAGCCGTGCGGCAGCAGCAGCACGATGGAAGAGCGCTGCGACCATTTCACGCGCCCGGCGCTGATGAACTGGTCGATAATGACTTGCGCGACGTTCGTGAAATCGCCGAATTGCGCTTCCCACAGCACAAGCGTTTCCGGCGAAAACACGTTGTAGCCGTATTCGAACCCGAGCACCGACGCTTCGGACAACGGACTGTTGTGAATCGCGAACGACGCTTTGGCCTGCGGCAGCCGGTGCAGCGGCGAGAACGTCTCGCCCGTCTTGACGTCATGCAGCACCAGATGGCGATGAGCGAACGTGCCGCGTTCCGAATCTTGACCGGTCAGCCGGATCGGCTTGCCGTCGGCGAGTATAGTCGCAAATGCAAGCGCCTCGGCATGCGCCCAGTCGACTTTCTCGCCCTCCTCGAGGGCGTTGGCGCGGCGCTCCAGAATGCGCTGCAGCTTCGGATACACCGTAAACCCTTCCGGGCGCTCCAGCATCGCGGCGTTGATTTCCTTCAGCTTTTTGAGCGGAACGGCTGTCGTCGTCTCCGTGTTGCGCTGCGTGCTGAGCGGCTCGCTCTTCTGAAGGGCGTACTCCAGCTTTTCCTGGCGCTTGACCCGATCGTACGCCTCTTTCATTTCGGCTACGATCTCTTCTTGCATTTCCTTGATTTCCGCCTTGCTGATCAATCCTTCCGCCACCAGCTGCTCGCCCCATTTGGCGGCGATCGTCGGATGGTTCCGGACGACTTGGTAAATAAGCGGCTGGGTCGCTTCCGGATCGTCCGATTCGTTATGGCCGAACCGCCGGTACCCGACCAGATCGATTAGAAAATCTTTCTTGAACCGCAGACGGTATTCGCTCGCCAGCCGCACCGCGGCGATGCAGGCTATCGGATCGTCAGCGTTGACGTGCACGATCGGAATTTCAAAGCCTTTGGCCAGATCGCTGGCGTACAAAGTCGACCGGGAATCGTGGCTTTCCGTCGTGAAGCCGATCCGGTTGTTCGCGATAATATGAACCGTTCCGCCGTTGCGGTAGCCCGGAAGCTGATTGAAATTGAGCGTCTCCGCCACAATGCCTTCGCCCGGGAACGCGGCATCCCCGTGAACGAGAATCGTCGCTGCCTTGTCGTAATCCTGGCGCGGATATCCGGCCTGCGTCCGATCCTCCTGAGCGGCGCGGGTAAACCCTTCGACGACCGGGTTGACGAACTCCAGATGGCTCGGGTTGTTCGCCAGCGTCACGCGGGTTACGTTCGATTTTTTGCCGCTGTAGGAATAATCCGCTCCCAGATGATATTTAACGTCGCCGGTCCAGCCGTAATTTATCCCCATCGACCCTTCGGACGGAATCATATCTTTATTCGGCGAATGATGGAATTCGGAAAAGATTTTGCCGTAAGGCTTGCCGAGCACATGCGCCAGCACATTCAGGCGGCCGCGGTGAGCCATTCCCATCAGCACATGCTTGATGCCGTTGTCGGCGAACGCGCGAATAAGTCCATCGATCATCGGGACGAGCATATCGACGCCTTCAATGGAAAAGCGCTTTTGTCCGACAAACGTCCGATGCAGAAACACTTCGAACTGTTCGACTTGGGTCAGGCGGCGCAGCAGCGCCTTCTTCTCCTCCGGACTCAGCGTGACGGAAGACATCGCGAGTTCGGCCTGGCGATTCAGCCAGTCCCGCTCTTCCTCCTGATGAACATGGGAAAATTCAAAGGCAATCGTTTTCGTATACGTCTGAAGAAGGCGCTTGATCGCGTCTTTTCCCGTGCGCACATCGCTCGGAGCATGCTCCCAGATCAGCGACGCCGGAATCGCCTCAAGATCGGCCTCCGTCAAATGATAAGTGCTCGGGTCCAGAAGCCGGGTGTCTCCTTTGGCCCGCAGTTCCAGCGGATCGATATCGGCAGCCAGATGGCCGTAAGTCCGAATATTCCAGACCAATTTCTCCGCCGCGACCACCTTGCGCAGAAGATCGTGGGACGGAGCGCCGGAAGAAGGCGCGACAAAATCGGCCGATGCGCCGTGAGCGGGCGCCAGCGGAGGACTTCCCCAGCGATCGAACAGCTCCCTGAAGGTCGCATCGACCGAACCGGGATCGTTCAAATACCGTTCGTATTGTTCCTGCACGTAACCGTAGTTCGGTCCGTAATAGTTCTGCCATGGATTCTGATTGTTCGTACCGTCTGACGTCATTGCGGTTTTCGCCACCTCGCTTGTTTGCTTCAACCACTCTCGTTGCCATCATACACCAACGTACAAAAATTCTCCACATTTGTAACATGTCATTCCCAGGCATTGATAGCCAAAAATGCCGATAGAACGGACAAAAACTGCAAAAGTTGCGGTTTTGGTACATTGGTCGCTATTTATTTTAACATATTTATATTCATACGGCCTTAATATTCGAAGAAAATACCAATAAATTCTTATTTTTCGGCTGAAAAATCGCTTTTAACATTTATGTATAATTCGTGTCTAAATTTCGACATTTTTTTGAACGCGGCAGACGGCGCGCGAATGCCCCGTTGTCTATCTATTTATGACCTCCCGGCTGCCGATTTAAACCCGCAAGCCAAAGGCCGCGTTCCGCCGTCCGCTGCGGCGGGACGACGACGCGCAGGTCTGATTTTTTCCCGAACGCTCATAAACTGAACGGATATCAGATGACGCGAGGAGGAGTTCGGTATGGAGGAAAAGCTCAAACGGTATTTCGAGCTGAAAAAGCTGGCTGCGGAGGTAAACGAAGAGCTTGGCAAGCTGCGGAACGAGCTGCTTGACGGACATGACGGGATCGCGAAGCGGGCTTACGGCGATTATATCCTGAAGATTAACGTGCAGGATCGGCGGGAATATTCGGACGACAAGTTGCAAGAAGCTTTTCCCGATCCGGCCCTGTGGCGTCTGATGTCGACCCACGATGCCGGGAAAATCGCCGGGCTGGTGAAGCTCGCTGTTGTGACCGAGGAGCAACTGCGGCATACGTACTGAATTCGCCGCGTGCAGACGCTTGCAGTGCAAAAGCTGTAGTCTTGCGGGGTGATGCCGGCCTGGCCGCGCCGCTGCGCTCCGGCGTCCCCAGTCGCCCCCGGCTTCCCCGATAGTCCCCGGGTCTGTATGGTGCTCCGCATGTCTGCCGTCCTCGCTTTCCCAATCGTCCCGGCCCCGATCACCCCGGAGTCCCTGTCGTCCCTCGCTTCCCTGATCGCCCTTATCGTCCTCCAAGCCGGTTCCCGCGAGGTTTGCTATTTTTTTTTGAAGAAATAGGCTGTCAAAAGCCTTCGATTCTGGTAAGATGTTAAAGGTTTAAGCAAGATTAAGACGTTATTGGGGGAAATGATGTGAATCGTGTCATTCAGGTGGACGAGCGTCCGCCGCTGCTCCAAAGCTTGCCGCTGAGCCTCCAGCACCTGTTCGCGATGTTTGGCTCGACGGTACTGGTCCCGATTCTGTTCAAGGTCGACGTCGGGACGATTCTGCTGATGAACGGCATCGGCACGCTGCTGTATCTGTTCATTTGCAAAGGGCGGATCCCGGCCTATCTCGGCTCCAGCTTCGCGTTCATTTCGCCGGTCACGCTGGTCCTCGGCGACAATACGCCCGAGAAATATCCTTACGTGCTCGGAGCGTTCATCGTCGTCGGCCTCGTCTTTACGCTCGTCGGCCTGCTTGTGAAGGCGATCGGGACGAAGTGGATCGACATCGTCTTCCCGCCGGCCGCGATGGGCGCGATCGTGGCGGTAATCGGCCTGGAGCTTGTGCCCGTCGCCGCCCGGATGGCCGGATGGATACCGCCGGAGGGCGCTGCGGCCGCATCGTGGAGCCCCGACCCGAAAGCGGTGCTCGTCTCGTTCGCCACTCTGCTCATTATTATACTGGGCAACGTGCTGTTTCGCGGATTTCTGAAGATCATTCCGATTCTGATCGGGTTCGTTGCCGGATACGCGATCGCCTGGGCGGCGGGTCTCGTCGATCTTGCCCCCGTAAGAAAGGCAAGCTTCTTCGTGATGCCGGACTTTACGTTCCCGAAATTCGACCTGTCCGTCGTCCTGATCGTCTTGCCGGCGGCGCTGGTCGTCATCGTCGAGCATATCGGCCATCTGTTCGTGACGGAAAAGATCGTCGGACGCGACCTGACGCGCGATCCCGGCCTTCACCGCTCGCTGATCGGCAACGGCGTCTCCACGCTTCTATCCGGCTTCGTCGGCTCGACGCCGAACACCACCTACGGCGAAAACATCGGCGTCATGACGCTGACCCGCGTATTCTCCGTATTCGTCATCGGCGGAGCGGCGGTGCTCGCGATTATATTGTCGTTTTTCGGGAAGCTGTCGGCTGTCATCGCGAATGTGCCGACGCCGGTGCTCGGCGGCGTGTCGATTATGCTGTTCGGCGTCATCGCCGTAGCCGGACTCCGGATGCTCGTCGATGCGAAAGTCGATTACGGCAAACCGCAAAACATGATCTTGACGGCCGTCGTACTCGTTCTCGGCGTAAGCGGCACGAAGTTTGCATGGGGTTCTTTCGAGCTGAAAGGAATGGCGCTTGCCACCGTTGCCGCCATCGCGCTCAGCCTCTTCTTCAAGCTGATCGAAGTGCTCAGGCTCGGCAACAACGGGGATCCGGCGCCCGAAAGTACGAACGAATAACGATTCCAAAGCGCAGCAGCGCCGCCTTCGCCAACGCGACGGCGGCGCTGCTGCTTTTCGTCCGGCGAAAACGCAAGCGTCAAACCTTGTATCCGCTATAGATCCGGCCGTATATGAAGCGCCGCGGACGTCTCATACGACAGCTTCCGCCTCCGGCAGCCGGAAGCGGATGCGGATGCCGGAAGGGTCCAGCGCAAACGCCTCTTCCGCGTGGCGCTCGACTCGGCAGCCGGCTTCTTCCAGCCGCCGCAAGACGTCGCCGTAAGCTTGCGCATCGGGCGGAACGACCGTAAAGAAGCGCAGCCCGGGCGCGTTCTCCGGCGGCAGCGGAGCGCCGGCGCCTGCCCACGTATTCAATCCGAGATGATGATGATAGCCTCCCGCGGAGACGAACAAGGCCTGGGGGCCATAGCGGGCCGTCACGCCGAAACCGAGTATGCCGTGATAGAACGATCGGGACGCTCCCAGATCGCTTACATGAAGATGGACATGGCCCATCGTCGTTCCCTCGGGCATTTGTTGGCCTTTCCGGCCGACGGACGCTCTGAGCAAGCCCTCCAGGTCGAGCGGATCGGTTGACATCGCCACTTCTCCCCGCTCGTTCCAGGTCCACTGATCGCGGGGCCGGTCGGCATAGATCTCGATGCCGTTTCCGTCCGGATCGTGAATGTACAACGCTTCGCTGACGAGATGATCCGCCTGGCCGAACGGAATGTCGTGCTCGATCAGCCTTCTCAATGCTTCGCCCAAGCGGACGCGATCCGGAAGCAGGATGGCAAAATGATACAGTCCGGCATATGCGCGTCTCGGAAGACTGCCCGTAGCCCCTTCCTCAAGCTCCACAAGCGGTACGCCCGGAGGTACGCCCAATACGGCCGCGCCCTCCGACCGCTTCAGCAGCGTCAACCCGACAACTTCGCGGTAAAACGCAATGGACTTCTCCAGATCGACAATATTCAGCCGTACGCGCCCAAGTGCCGTTTGCGGGTGAATGGCTGCTTGATTCATGACCGTCCCCTCCAATTATCAATCTATATTTTAGTAACTTTATATTTGTAAGTATATAGGGACGGCGCCGCCATGTCAATTGCACGGCGGCGGAAAGAACCTCTTTCACTATATCCTATCGCTAATTTTCGCTATATTTTCCGCTATATCTTATATCGCCGTTTCGAATTGTGCGGCCCGTATAGTTATATGTACAGTCCCTGAGAGGCGTCCTGCATATGTTGGTCAAGAGGTGATTGCCGTGTTCAGGAAACGCTACAACAGCCGTGCGATATGGGGAAAGCTTAACGTTTGCCGTTATTTGAAAAGCGATAAGCGCACCCGGGCATTCGTTCCGCAAACGGCCCGTCTGACGGAAGCGTCGCTGAAGCGGATGGCCGCCGCTCACCGCTCGCTTTACATCAAGCCGGACATCGGTTCACTCGGCATCGGAATCCACAAAATGACGCGCACCGGCGACGGGTACGTGCTGAGGTCGACCCGCCGGCGCAGCGTGCGCAAGCGGACTTTTGCCAATCTGATGAAGCTATATCGCCATCTGCAATCGAAACGCCAAAAACGGATCGTTCAGCGCGCCATACCGCTCGACACCGTCGAAGCCCGGCCGTACGACATTCGCGCCATGGTGCAGCGCCGGCCGGGCGGGCCGTGGACTTGCACCGGCTTTCTTGTCAAAGTCGGCGCCGCCGACCGAATCGTCACCAACTATTATCAGGGCGGACAAATATGGCCAATCCGCAAGCTGCTGAAGCGCAAAAGGCTGCCCGAATCCGCAATCAAGTCGAAGATTCGCGATTTATCCCGCCTGTCCGAGAAGGTGTCCCGCATACTGGCGGCCAAACGGTCGGGCATGTACGAGATGGGAATCGACTGGGCCTTCGACAAGAACGGGAAACTGTGGATTCTCGAAGTAAATTCGAATCATCCGCAGTTTCATCCGCTTCGCAAGCTCGATCGGACCGCTTACAACCGGATGCGGTCGTTCGCGCGCAGCTATGGCCGCTACGACGCCTAGAGCGGGCTAACGGCAGATCCCGTCAGGAAGCGGCGGGCTCCGCCCGCTCTTCCTGCTTCGGCAAATTCAGCGAAAGAAGCAGCGCGACGAACGACAGCGCGAGAATGACGAGAAATATGCCATGCAGACTTGCTTCCAGCTTCGCGGGTTCCAGCGTGTTCGCGCTGCCGGTATGCAGCATCATCCCGAACACGGCGATGCCGACGGTCTGCCCCAGGTTACGGATGAAGTTGTTCATCGCTGTCGCAGAGCCCCGTACCTCCCAGCCGACGGCAGACTGGATGGCGACGGTGAACGACGTTAACGACAAACCGAACGACATGCCGGCAAGGAACGTGAAAATCATCAGCATCCAGACCGGCGTGGAGGCGGTCATCGTCGCGAAGCCGGCGCTGCCTGCGATAAGAAACAACGCTCCGGTTATCGAGAGACGGCGCATGCCGATTTTCGCCATCAAATTGCCCGCTACGATCGAACCGAGAGGCCATCCGACGGACAGCGGAATCATCGCCAGACCGGAATAGGTGGCCGATTCGCCGTAAACGCCCTGAATCCATAGCGGGACATAAAAGATCGCCGCCACATTAATGACGCAGATCAGAAAGCTGTCGGCGTTGGCCGTGCTGATCGTGCGAATTCGGAACAGTCCGAGCGGCACGATCGGCTCCGGGGAACGTCTTTCCGCGATGAAGAACGCTGTCAGCAAGACGGCGGCGCCCGCCAGCCATAACAACGTTCCGGTCCGGGAGACCGGCGTTCCGGTTTCGCCGCCGAGCAGCGTCAGCGCATACAGAAAACAGAACATGCCGCCGGCGAACGTCACGATTCCCGGGTAATCGATGTGCCGCTTCCTGCGTTCGAACGACTCGCGAAAAGACAAGTGGAACAACGTCAAGGCGACCATTCCGAACGGCAAATTCATGTAAAAGATCGCCCGCCACGACACATAATCGACGAGCAAGCCGCCGACCGGCGGACCGGCGATGCCGGCAATTCCCCAAATACTCGCGGTCCAACCGAGCACTTTGCCCCGCTGCTCGAACGGGTAAATATCCGCAATGATCGTATAAGGAACGGTAATGAGCGCACCGGCTCCGAGTCCCTGCACAACCCGGAACAGAATAAGCTGCTCCATCGTTTGGGACAAGCCGGAAAGCATGGACCCGGCAAGAAAAATAAGCGCGCCGGTCATGAAGACGCTTTTGCGGCCGTACAGATCGGCCAGCTTGCCGTATATGGGCGTTCCGATCACCGTCGCGAGCAAATAGACGGATATGACCCAGCTGTACTGTTCCAGCCCGTGCAGTTCGCCCGTTATTTTCGGCATGGCCGTACTGACGATCGTCCCTTCGATTGCGGCCAGAAACGTGGCGATGAATAACGCGAACGTTACCTTGCGCCTGTCTGTGGGGCCTTTCATCGCATCTCCACTTCCTTTGTTTCCATCATCAATAACAGATTCGACCGCCATTTGGCCGTTGCGGCCATTACTCCATTATAACGACCGGCGGCCCGACGGATCAATACGTCCGGCGGGCCGCTGCATGGAAACTGGCATGAGCCAGGAAACTACAAGGCGGAAATGATACGGTCGACCAAACCGTAGGTTGCCGCTTCATCGGCGCTCATGTAATAATCGCGGTCCGAATCGCGTTCGATCCGCTCGATCGGCTGACCCGTATGCTTCGCCATAATCCGGTTGACTTTTTCTCTCGTGCGGAGAATCCATTCCGCATGGATTTTGATGTCGACCGCCTGGCCTTTGGCTCCGCCAAGCGGCTGGTGGATCATCATTTCGCTGTTGGGCAGCGCATACCGTTTGCCCTTCGTTCCTCCGGCAAGCAGCAGCGCGCCGAAACTCGCCGCCATGCCGATACAAATCGTCGATACGTCGGGCTTGATGTACTGCATCGTATCGTAAATCGCCATGCCGGCCGTTATGGAGCCTCCGGGGCTATTGATAAACATCTGGATATCCTTCTCCGGATCGTCTGCCGCCAGAAACAGAAGCTGCGCCACAACCGCATTCGACATTTGGTCGTCGATTGCGTCGCCGACCAGTACGATCCGGTCGCGCAGCAGACGCGAATAGATATCGTAGCTCCGCTCTCCGCGGCTCGTCTGCTCCACGACATAAGGGACTAGACTCATCCTGTTCGCCCTCCTTTACGCCGACATCAGCGCCATTGCCGTGCCGCCGTCCAGTCGGCATTCCGGCGCGCCGTCCGGACGGGAAACGATGACAAAGGCTGTCGGCGTACTGTCGAATCCGTCATCTTGAACGAGCCGGATAAGCGCGTAAGCATCGCCGATGCGGAAGGCGGCCGCAAAAGCGTATGCCAGCTCGCGCTTGACGCTCCCGCTCCGCTCCGGCAGCGCCTCGACGCCGGCGCGGCGCATTCGTTCCAGCGCTCTGCGCGCCCGGTACAGCGCCGATTTGACCGCTCCTTCCGAACAGCCGAGCATATTCGCCGTCTCCGGCCCCGTATAGCCCATCGCTTCCCGAAGCAGAAAAATGACGCATTGCATCGGCGACAGACGTGAAAGCAGCATGTTCATAACCGCCTCCGTTTCTTCCGCAGCGTCCTTTTCGGCCGTTTTCATCCCGGGCAGACCGTTCTCCATCAGCTGCCGGAACAATCGGTTCCGCCGCTGCTGATCGATCCAGACGTTTTTGGCGATACGCAGCGCGTAAGCTACCGGATTGTCATGCTGCAGTCTGCGCTGCAGAACGGGCATCGCCTTCAGACACGCCTCCTGGGCCAAATCTTCCGCATCCCACGGCGATCCCGTGAGGGACAGACCGTAGCGGACAAGCGCGTCTCTTATCACGGCGATTTCAAATTCCAAGCCGCTGTCCCGGCCGCCTCGACCCCGTTGCGATGGCATCCCCGCACCTCCTTTTCTCTTCAAGACGCCTTCATTCTGTAAACGAACGGAAGCGGCCAAAAGATACGGCTTCATAAAAAAAACGAAGGCCGGCAGCCTCCGCTTGGTTTACTATATGACAATACTTGTCACGATTACAGTGAGCACTAGTGTATTGGGCTATTTGCGGTGGAACAAAAGTGTGATGAGTTTTTTATAAGCCTCCGAATACATTTTCGCGCAGAAAATACCGGTGATAGAAGTACTCCGTGATGCCCAGGATGACGGCAATAACCGTTATTTCTCCGGCGCTCAGATCCCAGCCCGTCAAAACGGCGGCCAGCCATAGCACGGCGCATGCCAGAATGAAATCCGCGACAGTGGCCATTCCATTATTCGTATAACGAAAAATAAACTGATCTCCGATGCCGTATGCGACGACTACGAGCAAAGTGGCGGCAACGAACGATTCCGAGAACGAAACGCCGGCATACAGCATAAGCAAAGGAACAACGACAATCCCGTTTAAGACCCATTTCACCAAAAAATTAACCATGAGCGGCCATCCTCCCGGTAGATCCTTGTCGCTTTAGTGATGCGCATCGCGCATCCCGCTTATTCGCGCCAACATTTGCAACGTTTGCAGCGCGATATTGCAGAAGAAGCCGGCGCAAACTATAACGAAAATTCAGCATTGGAAGGAGACCGTTATGGCGGAGAAAAATATTTTGGCTTTCTTCAAAAGCCCGGAAGAGGCGAAAGAAGCGCTGAACTTGCTGAAAGATGTCCGTGTCGTCGATTCGTCCGTCGATCGGATCGACGGCTACCCCGGCGACGGCATCGATCGTATCGAAAATCCGGTTACCGGCGATTTCCCCGGACTCGGGTATTTGACGCTCGGGGGCGATTTTGAAGACCGGGACGCGGCCGTGCTCGCAGCCGCAAGCGTCAGCGCGAGCGGCATGAGCTCCGGCGGGGACGACAACCAGACGACAGGACGCGATATTTTGCTGACGCTGGTCGTCGAAGAAGAGGATTACGAACGCGCCATGCAAATCGTCCGGCAAGCCGGGGCGCTCGTATAGCATTCGCGATCATGGCCACGCAAACGAGCCAAGGCGCTTGCTCGCCTTGGCTGTACGGCATTCGTCTCATCTGCGCCGCGGAGCCGACGGCCGCTGCCGCCGCGAACGCTGCCGTCGTGCCGCCGCTTCTTCCCGCTCCGGTTTTGTTGCCTTCTGCTTTTGGTAGGCACCAGCGGTCGGCGTTCACGTTTTGTCTTTGAAAAACAGATGCTCCGCCTTGACTTTGCCGTCATGAATGTGCAGCAAACCGAAAGAATACTGCGGCTGGCGCCGCTTGTCGGTAGGAGAGCCGGGGTTGAACAGCAGCGTATGGCCAACGGTCTTGCAGACCGGGATGTGCGAATGCCCGAATATAATGACATGAACCGGATTGTCGGCGAACGCGCTCATCGCGTTTCGCTCGGTGCCGCTTCGTCCAAGCGGCTGATGGCCGTGTACGATGCCGATGCGGACGCCCTCCAGCTCGAGCCGCTTCTTATATCCGAAACGGCGGACGATATCGCTGCCGTCGTTGTTTCCCGCAACCCCCTCCACCGGCGCAATCGCGGACAACTCCTCCCACACCGCTAGCGAGCACCAGTCGCCCGCATGCAAAATAAGATCCGCCTTTTTCAGCTTCTGCACGAGACGCGAAGGGAGCCGACGGGCCATTTTCGGCATATGCGTATCGGACAGCACTCCGATGAGCATCATTCATACGCTCCTCTCACTGTCGAACTTATGACAGGACTGCTTCGGCGATGCCGTCAAACAGAACCCGATGCGACAGGATCGCCTGATTGCGGCCGGCCGGGCGCTTGCGAACGACGACGACAAGATCGGCTGACGGGACGATAAACAGACATTGGCCGCCGTAGCCGAATGCAAACGGGCAATCGGCCCAGCGGTTGGCCGACCGCTCCGATATCCACCAATGATAACCGTATTGTCCGTAGATCGGCGGCTCATAATTCATCAATCCTTTATGCTTGGGCGAAAGCGAAGCGCGCACCCACCATTCCGGAACGAGCTGCTCGCCGCCCCAGCGCCCTCCCTGCAAATACAGCAGGCCGAATTTCGCCAAATCCCGGGAACTCATATGAATACCGGTTCCGCCCTCATTGATGCCCCCGTGATCGTTCCAACGCACATCGCGAACTCCCAGTTTATCCAATATATGCTTTCTGGCGAATACCAATGCCGACTCGCCTGTCGCCCGGGTCAGAATGGCCGAAAGCAAATGCGATCCGCCGGAATTGTAAGCGAACACCTGGCCGGGCGCGTGGGCGAGCGGCGTTTCGGCGACGAAACGGACCCAGTCGGCGGACGCTTTCATGCGCCGGTAAGGCTTGTCGAAATCGGGCCACTCGAGCCCTGACGTCATCGTCAGCAGATGCCCGATCGTAATCGCGCGCTTCCGCTCGTCGGCCGCCTCGGCCAGTTCCGGCAGCAGTTCGGCCGCCGGCTGCTCGGGCCCCGCGAGTATGCCTTGTCCGATCGCAATGCCGACAAGCGCGGAAAGTATGCTCTTCGTACAGGAATAGATGGCGGCTAGACGATCGTCCCCCGCTGCATGCCATTCCCATACCAGCTGTCCGTGCCGGACAACTACGACATCCCGCATTCCCCACTCCGGCAATTGCGAAGCCAGCGCCTCGAGCCTGGCGATGTCCATCCCGTTTTCATCGGCCGAGCCTTGCGGCAAATTCGAATCGTCCTGCATCGAATGCTCATCGCTCCCCATTCATCAGCTTCGTCTTATTTTACCACAGCCGCATTTTCAGCCTCCAGACGGCGAATCGTCTCGGCCGCAACTTCCGCATCGTCGAACGGAATGCTCGTCCCGTGCCACCATTGTCGGGTTTCATGCCCTTTGCCGGCGATGACGACGCTATAGTCCGGATCTTGCCGGGCCGTATCCAGCGCGCACGCGATCGCTTCGCGCCGGTCCGGTATAATGACGGCCTTGCTGCGGCAAGATGCGTGATCGAGACCTTTATACATATCGGACAATATGCGGATGGGATCTTCCGAATGAGGATTGTCCGTCGTAAAGATGGTCCGGTCGGAATATTGAGCCGCAATCCGCGCCATGACCGGGCGTTTGCCCTTGTCCTTGTCGCCTTCGCATCCGACGACGCTGATCAGCTTGCCGCCATGCTCCCGCGCTGTTTGCAACAATTTTTTCAAACCGTCCGGATTATGGGCGTAGTCGACGATCACGCGGTACGGTTGGCCTGCCCGGACGAACTGATACCGCCCCTTCACGCCGCGGAAGCCGCTCAGCGCTTCCCGGATTTCCGCCGGGGACAATCCTTCCCGAAGTGCCGCCGCAGACGCGGCCAGCGCATTATAAACGTTATGCATGCCAAACAGGGGGAGCTCGACCTCGAATGTTTCGTTCGCCGCAGCGATAGCGAATGCCATGCCTTTGTCCGTGCTGCGAATGCCGACCGCTCTGACGTCTGCACGGCGGCGGATGCCGTAACGGATAACTTCCGCCCGGGATGCCCGAACCATCAAATCGGATGCCGGATCGTCCGCGTTGACGACTGCGATCGGGTGCCCGGCACCGGGGCTAAGGCTGTCGTCGAACAGCTTCGCTTTGCAATCGGCATAGGCTTTCAAAGTGGAATGATAGTCGAGATGATCGCGGGTCAGATTGGTGAAGACGGCCAGATGGCGCCGGCAGCCGTTCATTCTCCCCATCGCCAGCGCCTGGGAAGACGCTTCGATGACGGCATATGCCGCTCCCCGGTCGGCCATCAAACGCATGTACCGCTGAAGGTCGACCGATTCCGGCGTCGTATTCGCCGTCTTCTCCTCGAAATCGCCATACGCGACGCCCAATGTGCCGATGATGCCGGCCGGTCGGCCGGCATGCTCCAGCAAATGGCGAATCATATGGGTCGTCGTCGTCTTGCCGTTCGTCCCCGTCACCCCGATCACTTTGAGCTCACGGGTCGGATCGCCGTAAAACGCTACCGCCAGCCTTGCCATCACGTTTCGGATATCCGACACCTGGATGACGGACGCATCCGTTCCCGCTATGTCTACCGGGCGTTCGACAAGCAGTGCCGCCGCTCCGCGCGACACCGCCTCCCGGGCGTACAGATGTCCGTCTGTCCGCAGTCCGGGGACGCAAACGAACAGCGTCCCTTTGCCTGCTTTCCGGGAGTCGAACTGGATGTCGGCTATGTCGGGGTCCGTTTGTCCGGCAAGCTGAACGCAAGGAATATGCCGGATCAGCGATGACAATTTCATAGATGAAAAGTCCTCCTGTGTCAGTGATTCGTTCTCCTTATGTTCAACATAACCCGTTCATGTATCGATCCTGTTGCCAAGCGATAAACATCTGGTAACGAGTGTTCCCCAAAGCCGAAAACTCAATGTAACGAACAGGCAACAGGTAACGGACTCCGCCAAGCCCCCGCGCAAGTAAAAAGGCGGATCTTCCCGCTACCCGGAAAGATCCGCCCTCATTATTCGAGCGATAATACGGTTTATGGAATAAACTGCTGAACGACCTTGACGATGACGCCATTCTTCACTGTCAGATGATAAGGAAAATCTTTCATGCCGAATCCGTCGTTTGCTTCGATCAATTCGACGAACCGTTCCGCCGGCACTTTCTCATTCCATACAATTTCGGCTTCCGTCGGATCGCCCGTACGGTTGTACAATTGCAGCAGCACAACGGCATTGGCGTCCAGCTTCAACGTCCGCATCGTCTCGTCGTCATTGACGATATAATAGCCGTCCGGCGCTTCGGTCACTTCCGGATCGTTCTCCCGTTCGCGAAATACGGCGTTCGCCTCTTCTCCTTCGTACCAGTCCACCTGATCGAAAGTTACGGCATAACCGCCGTCGGCGCTCCGGATATGATCGATAAAAACGGTTATCGTGTCGGCCGTTCTCGGCACGGGTTCGTATTCGTTATTTTCGGCCAAGGCAAGTCCGACTGTGAACAAGCAAGCCACTGCAACAACCAAACTGATCGTCGTCTTCTTCATTATGTATCGCTCCCTTGACCTTTTCGCATTCGTTTTTTCGCTCTTCTATAATATAAGACGATCGGGATGCCATTTATGTTGCATATATATGCCCAAATTGTTGAGATTTTCTCGGTTTTCTTGACTTGAATGAAGCAAAACGGTATCCTTGAACCTGATTGTGTAGGCATGAGCGAAGGCTGGGGCTAAAAGAGCAAAACAGGGAAAAAATGAAGGAAGGGGAAGCGTTCCAAAATGATCGAGAACCGACTGGTCCGTTTACTGCTGCTGCTTGTTTCCATCGCTGTCGCATGGGCCGGCGTCGTCCCCAATTTGGCTGAAGACGAGCTTCCCCTGCCTAATGAGCGCTCTCAGCTCGCCGAGCGTTCCGCATTGGAGCAGAAAGCGACCGTGCGCAGCGCCTATCCGACCAAGCCGCAGCTGTTGACGAAAGCCCAGCCCATCACCGCGCTGCCGGCGTTCCCCGCGCTGTCCTACATACGCAGGCTTCAACGCAGGCTCGCCGCGAAGCGCAGAACCCGTTCGGCCATAGGCCTCGGGTTGAAGCTGCTGATGCTGATGCCGATCAAATGCAACACGACCTTTTTATCCGGTAAATTGCGGAAGGTATGAAGCATTGCGGTCAAGTCATGACAAATATACAGAACTCACTATACGGAGGTCATAGTTCATGAATATTCGCGAATCGGATTTGCCAGGCATCGGGCGGAAATTTCAGATCGATACGAAGAGCGGAGACAAGATGGTCATCGTCATTCACGATGACGGCCGGCGAGAGCTGTACCACTTCGATTACGACGATCCGGACGATTCGGTGTCGATGGTGACGCTTGACGACGACGAAGCACGGAGCATAGCCGGCATCGTGGGCGGCATGGCCTACAAGCCTAAAGCTTTGGAAACGATCGAAATCGCGCTGAACGATTTGATTATCGAATGGTACAAAATCGAACCGGGAGCGGCATGCATTGGCAAAACGATAGGCGAAATGCAAATCCGGCAAGAAACCGGCGCTTCGATTATCGCTGTCGTCGAGCATGACCATACGAAGCAAATCAACCCCGGTCCGGATTATGTGTTCCGCGTCAACAGCACGCTTATCGTAGCGGGCGAACGCCAGCATATTAAAAAGCTGAAGAACATCCTCCTAAGCGAGAGTGAATAACGAATGGACCATACCGTATTCCAGCTTGGTCTCGCCGTTACACTTATCGCTCTCGCTGGCCTTCTATCAAGCAAGCTGCGGTTCTCCGTCATTCCGTTCTATATTTTGATCGGAATGGCCGTAGGACCGCACGCTCCGGTTGTCGGGCTGTTCGATTTTCGATTTATCGAAAGCGCGTCGTTAATTGAGTTTCTGGGAAGACTCGGCGTCCTGTTCCTCTTATTTTACCTCGGTCTTGAATTTTCCGTCGGCCGGCTCATCAAGTCCGGCAAATCGATCGCAGTCGGCGGAACCATTTATATTGTCATCAACTTTACGCTCGGCCTTCTGTTTGCCTGGATCGTCGGCTTGCCTTTCAAGGAAATACTCGTTGTCGCAGGTATTACGACCATTTCGTCCAGCGCGATTGTCGCCAAAGTTCTGATCGACCTGAAAAGGACGGCCAATCCGGAGACCGAGATGATTCTCGGTATCATCATGTTCGAAGATGTTTTCCTCGCCGTCTACATTTCCATTCTGTCCGGGCTTGTGCTCAGCGGCTCGAGTTCGTTCGTCGATGTATTGATATCCGCGGGCGTTGCACTCGGTTTCATGCTGATCGTCCTGATCGTCGGCCGCAAATGCGCACCGCTTTTAAACCGGTTATTAAATATTCGCTCCAATGAAGTGTTTCTGCTATTTATCTTCGGATTTCTGTTCCTGATCGCCGGCTTCTCCGAAACGATCCATGTTGCCGAGGCGATCGGTGCGCTCCTCTTCGGGCTCGTGCTCGCCGAAACGGAGCATATGAAACGGATCGAGCATATGATCTTGCCGTTCCGCGATTTCTTCGGCGCCCTGTTCTTCTTCAGCTTCGGTCTTACGATCGATCCGCTGTCGCTGGGAGACGCCGTATGGTTGTCGCTTGGTGCCGTCGTCATTACGCTGATCGGCAATTTTGTCGCCGGGATGCTGGCCGGTCGCATGGCCGGACTGTCGAACAAGTCGTCCGCCAACATCGGCTTGACGATCGTTTCCCGCGGCGAGTTTTCGATCATTATGGCGAATCTCGGCAAAGCCGGAGGATTGCTTGCAATCCTGCAGCCGTTCGCCGCACTGTACGTTCTGATTCTCGCCATTCTCGGCCCTCTGCTTACGAAGGAATCGAAAACGGTCTACAAAATTATCAACAAAATTTTCAGACTGGATAAGCCTAAAGCGGCGGCCGTAAGCAGCGTTCCGGACCGGGACAGAGAAGGATAAATCAGGCGTCGGGCACAAAATGGCCTCCACCCTCTTCGGGAAGTGGAGGCCTTTTCGGTTTTATGCTGAAGCTGCCCGGATCAGTTGCCGCCGGAATGCGGACAGCCGCCGATCACCGCACTCCTCTCCGCCCGTTCCTTTTTTTGACACGATTCGCCCGCTGCTCGCTCTGCACTTGTACGATCAACGCATCGAGCATTTGACTGAGTACCAGCACTTCGCGGTGCAGAAACGTTTGCTTGCGCAGCGCTGTCGCGATCATTTGGCCGCGGATCGCTTCCATTTGCACATGTAAATGATTGTCCATGAACACTCCCACTTTTATTCGGTTTCACGGACAACATTATACGACGAATTCATGATGAAAGAATGTCAAAATCAGTCGAGCGTTATATTACAATTTTGTTACAAAATGGCTCTATAGTTGCGGTACCAAAGACTTGACGAGGTGAAGGAATCGCGATTTCACCCGCTCTGTCGTCTCCATCACTTCCTGATGGGATAACGGCTGATCGAGCATGCCCGCGGCCATATTGCTGATGCAGGAGATGCCGAGCACTTCGATGCCGGCGTGGTTCGCGGCGATCACCTCCGCGACGGTCGACATTCCGACGGCATCGGCGCCAATCGCGCGCAACATACGAATTTCGGCAGGCGTTTCATAAGAAGGGCCGAGCACGCCGACATAAACGCCTTCGCGCAGCTCGATTCCTTGTTCCGCGGCGACGCTTTTCGCCAGCGAACGCAGTCGCCGGCTATACGCGTCAGACATATCGGGAAAGCGGACGCCGAGCTCTTCTTCGTTCGGACCGACAAGCGGATTGCGGCCGGTCAAATTGATATGGTCGGAAATGAGCATCAAATCGCCCGGGGCAAACGAGGCGTTGATGCCCCCCGCGGCGTTCGTCACAAGCAGCCGATCGATGCCGAGCGCCTTCATGACGCGTACCGGAAACGCGGTCAGTTCCGGTCCGTAGCCTTCGTACATATGGAAGCGGCCCCGCATCAGCACCACCGTTCGACCGGCCAGTTCCCCGATCATCAGCTCGCCGGCATGCCCTTCCACCGTAGATATCGGAAAATGCGGAATATCGCGGTACGGAATGACGACAGCTTCTGTCAAATGGTCGCCGAGCACACCGAGTCCGGACCCCAGAATGAGTCCGATTTGCGGCTGTTTACGGAGCGAACGGCGAATATAGTCGGCCGCTTCCCGGATTTTCGCGGATTGAGACAATTGTTGTTGCATCCGTATGTTCTCCCCTTGTCTGTCTAACGTTTTTTTACATCTAACGCCTATTTGTCCATTCTTGCGCGAGGATGCGCTTTATCGTAAATTTCCTTCATTCGGGCAGGAAACAAGGCGGCATACGGCTGCGTGGCGGACAAATCCGTATGTCCCATCAAGTCCTGCACCGAACGCAAATCCGCTCCGCCGGCGATCAGATGGGCCGCGAACGAATGTCTTAGCGTATGCGGCGTTATGTTCGAGGCAATGCCGCATTCGCGGGCGTATTTTTTGACGATTTTCCAGAATCCTTGCCTCGACATTCGGAGCCCGGCCGGGTTCAGAAAAAGCGCAGGCTCCGATCCGCCCGGCCTCTCGAGCGCCGGACGGGCATGGCGGAGATAATTGTCAAGCGCGGCGGCAGCGGCCTGACCGAGCGGCACAATCCGCTCTTTGCCGCCGCGGCCGGTACAACGGATGATGCCGAGGGCCGGCTGGACGGAGTCCAGATCCAGCTCCGTCAATTCCGAGACGCGCAGACCGGCGGCATAAAGCAGCTCCAGCATCGCCCTGTCCCGCAAACCGGCGACGGTATGCCTGGGCGGAGCGTTCAACAGCTTGTCTATCTCTGCAACCGTCAAAATATCCGGCAGTTTCCGCTCGCGTTTCTGCGTCTCCAGCTCCGCCGACGGATCCCGGGATATGACGCCGCTGCGGGACAAATACCGGAAAAACGAACGGATGGACGCCGTCTTGCGGGCGATCGTCGATCCTTTTCGCCCCTGGCGCCGCAATTCGGCCAAATATAACGAAAGATGCTGCCTGCGCACCTGCTCCGGCTGAACGATGCCGTTTTCGCGCAAAAACGAAAGGGCGTCTTCCACATCCCGACTGTACGATTGCACCGTATTTTGCGAAAGGCCTCGTTCGGACGACAAAAAAACGGTATACGATTGCAAATACGTCTTCATAAGTCTTCCTTTCCGGACGAATCGCCGCAGGGGAAACGTTTATTCCCCCTTTCGACATATTCCACGCCGGAACTGAATTTCCTGCTTGCAAGTCGGGACCGCCCGCAAAAACGACGCAGGATTACTGGCCGTACCAGTAAAACCAGCGCAGCGTGTCGACAACCGATCCGCCTTCGGGATACGTCTCGAGCTGACGGAACGCTTTCACCGCTTCGCCTTGCGGCTCCCGGTACGGATCGACCGGCGAAATGAAGTCAAGCAGCCATCTGTACCCGCCGGATACGACGAGAAACAACGCGAGAAACACCGTCATAAACAGCAGATTCCCAACCCATTTGCGTACGGATACGACCATTCCCGCCCCACCTCCAACGTTCGCACCGGGGAAGCGGACAACCGCCGCCCCGTACCACACCATATGTGGCGAACGTCCGAATTATGCGGCTCCGGTCAAGCCGCTTAGCGGGAATCAAAGCGGAGTGAGCGTCCGGTAGGGCAGCCCGACGGCTTGCGCCACTTGCAAGTGCGTAATGCTGCCTTCGTGCGTATTGACGCCTTTGAGCAGCGCTTCGTTGCGGTAAGCGGCCCCCAGTCCTTCCGACGCCAGCATCAGCGCATAGGGCAGCGTAACGTTCGTCAGCGCGAGCGTGGACGTGCGCGGCACCGCTCCCGGAATGTTGGCTACCGCATAATGCAGAACGCCATGCTTCACGTAGACGGGATCGTCGTGGGTCGTGACGCGGTCGACCGTAGCGATCGATCCGCCCTGATCGACCGCAACATCGACGATGACCGCCCCTTTTTTCATCGAACGCACCATCTCTTCGGTGACGAGATGCGGCGCCCGGGCGCCCGGAATGAGGACAGCCCCGATCAGCAGATCGGCTTTGCGGACGGCGCTTGCAATATTAGTGGCGTTGGACATGAGCGTGCGCACCCTGCCTCCGAACACATCGTCCAAGTATCGCATCCGTTCCGCGCTTTTCTCGATGATCACCACATCGGCACCCATTCCCAGCGCAATTTTCGCCGCATTGGTGCCGACGATGCCTCCTCCTACAATCATCACTTCCGCCGGCGGGACGCCGGGCACTCCCCCGAGCAGAACGCCCCGTCCTCCGTAAAATTGCTCCAGAAATTGCGCGCCGATCTGGACGGCCATCCTTCCGGCCACCTCGCTCATCGGCGTCAGCAGCGGCAGCGTGCCGTTCGGTAGCTGTATCGTTTCGTAGGCGACGCTGGTCACGCCGCTATCGGCGAGCGCCCGGGCAAGATCGGGAGCAGCCGCCAGATGCAAATACGTAAAGAGCAGCAAGCCTTTGCGAAAATACCGATACTCTTCCGGAAGCGGCTCTTTGACTTTCATGATCATGCCGGCCCTCTCCCACACCTCTGCGGCGTCCGGAGCGATCTCGGCCCCTTCCGCAGCGTATGCCTCGTCCGGAAAGCCGCTGCCTTCCCCCGCTCCCGCCTGCACGACGACGGTATGACCTTCCGCCTTCAACGCCGCCGCGCCGGCAGGGGTGAGCGAAACGCGAAATTCGCTGTTTTTTACTTCTTTCGGCACACCGACAATCATCGATATCCTCCTCCTTGCTATGATGTATGAAGCCGACTGCCGTTTTGACCGTCCTCAAACGATACGTTTTCCCCGCACAACCAAAAATATGTGTTTAACCGGCTTACGCGTCCCGTCATAAAAAAAAGCTTCCGGAGAATCCGCCTGCATAGCGGATCTTCCGGAAGCAACAGGTTTTCTTATGAATTCGATTTGTCCGATTCGGCTCCGTCATTCTCGTCCCTGCAGCGATGACATATGCCTTGAAAGTCGAGGCGGTGGTCGATGACCCGGAATCCGTATTCCCGTTCGAGCCGCTCCTCGAGCGGTCCAAGCCAGTCGTCCATAATTTCGTCCATCGCCCCGCATTTGACGCATATGAGATGGTGATGGTGGTGTTGGTTGCTGTCCGTTCTCAGATCGTAACGGGCCACGCCGTCTCCGAAGTTCAGCTTCTCTACGATATGAAGCTCACTAAGCAGTTCCAGTGTGCGATAAACGGTAGCAAGGCCGATTTCCGGCGCCTTGTCCTTCACGAGCATAAACACATCTTCCGCACTCAAGTGATCCTCTTCGTTCTCCAGCAACACACGCACCGTAGCCTCGCGCTGCGGGGTCAGCTTGTAGCCCTGCGATTGCAGTTGTTGTTTGATTTTCTCGATCCGGGCTTCCATGGTTCCCCCCCTCGCACATAATCCAGTGCCCACGCCGGAACATTTGTATCCATTATAGGGGCTAAACGCAAAGAAAGTCAAACCTTTTGCGATTTGACTTCTTCGGTATCAGAGGCCCGCGGCAACGATCAGAGGGGCTGCCCATTTTATCAGGACAGGCGATACGTAAGCTTCCAAAAAAGCCGCGCCCGCAAGCGCGAAAAGCATCAACAGAACGGTCGAGCTGAACGAAACAAATTGCGGCATTAGCGTCCCCTGCCGGAACAAAATCCGGTTCTTCGCCACATAAACCGCGAACGATATGGCCGCCGCGCTGGCGATCAAAATCGCCGGCACCGCGAGGATGTTGGCCGGTGCGACCGAGGCGAGAGAGAAGGCGGCGCCTTTCCATGCATGTTGGCTCACCAATGTTCCGACGGCAAATCCGACCAGCACGCCTTTCAGGAAATCGAGCGCGAGCACAAGCGGGACTCCGACCACGGTCGTGCCCAGCAGCCATATCAGCAGCAGCCACTTGGCGTGGAACAGCAATCGGTCCCGGAATGTTGCCGCTCCGTCCGGCGCTATGCCCGCATCCATTAATTTGACGTAGTGGTCGATATCGTCCGCCAGCGTCTGCTGTTGCTCCAATGTCAGGGCGCTCACGACGAGAGCGCCAAAAATCGCGCCGACCACGAACAGGACGGACACGAACACAAACAGCGTAAGCTGATCCTTGACGACCGGCTGCTTGAATGGCGAACGCATAGCTTTCTCCCTTCTTGTCCGATTGGTACAGTTTATGTACCGCTCGTACCGGTTATGACGCCGCCATAATGGCCGCCTCCGCCGGCCTTAAGGGCGAGCAGCCCTGCTCTCGCTTTGACGATCATCTCGGCCGTCTTCGGACCGATCGTCTCGGCAAGCTCGGAAGGCGTGGCGCGATGAAGCACTTCCATCTCGCTGCCGAACCGTTCCAGCAGCCTGTTCAGCGCGGCGGGACCGACGCCGGGGACGAATTCCAGCGGCACCTGATGGATGTAAGGCGGCCTGCCGTCCGTCCGCGAATCCGTTCTTCCGGCGAGGGAGGCAAGCTGCCGAATCCGTTCGGATACGCCGCGAACGAATCGCGTGCCGCCGCAGACGGCGCAGCGCCGCGAATCCGGCGTTTCCGGAGCCGCTCCGCAGCGCAGGCAGGCTGTCCGGTGATATTTGCCGAGGCGGGGCTGCAGGCCGTAATTCGCTTCGATGCCGCGTCCGTCCCGTCCGAGCAGCGCAAGCCGAAATTCGGCAAACGTAGGAGCCGCCATGCGCAGCGCATTGTATTCCCGCCCGATTTTGGCCGGCGAATGGGCGTCCGAATTCGTCAGGAACGGGTACCGGTCAAGGTCGGCCACCCATCCCGCCATCTCCGTATCGGCGCTAAGTCCCAGCTCCACCGCGTCGATCAGCCCGGGATCGAGCACTTCCTCCACCCTGTCCGCGCTGCTGCCGAACAAGCTTTTGTGCGGCGTGAAGATATGTGCCGGAATGAACAGTCCGCCCCGCTCTCGCACTTCCCGCTGCAATTCGCGCCCTGCGGCGTACAGGCGCTGCGAGCTGAGCCGGACGTTGCGCATGCGCCGTTCCATCCAACGGGTAAAGTCGCTCATATCCGACAACCGGGGAAGGAAGACCAGATAATGCGCCGGCCCTCTTGCCGGCTCCTTCACTTCGATTTCCGCTCCGAGCAAAATCGTCGTCTGCCGATATCGTATGCCGCCGTCCGGCACCTCTTCCATCTCGCCCCGATCCAGCAGGCGCATTATGTCGTCCTGCACGCCCGGAGAATGCGCGTCAATGACGCCGATCAGCCCGATCCCTTTGCGCTCGGCCGCTTCGCGGGCGATACGCCGAAACGTCATCTCCCGGCTCGCGCTGATTTTGACCGGTTCTCCCGCGTCCGTACATCCGATATGGATATGCAGATCAGCGAAAATCCGCGAAAGCCCGCCGGCTCCGGTCACGTTCCGATCTCTCCGGTCAGCCGGTAAATATGCCAGGCATAGACCGCCAGAATCGTCTTGGCGTCGCTGATGCGCCCTTCCCGGATATAAGCCTGGGCCTGCTCGAACGTAATGGCCTCGACCTCCAGAAATTCATCCTCGTCCAGCTTCATCTCCGTCCGCTCCAATTCTTCGGCAATATAGAGATAAAGCTTCTCGTCGGCAAAGCCGGGCGACGTATAAAACGCCGCAAGCGGCCGCAGCTTGCCTGCCCGATAGCCGGTTTCTTCCTCCAGCTCGCGCGCCGCCGCAATGGCCGGATCTTCCCCGGGATCGAGCTTGCCGGCCGGTATTTCCACCTGGAATTTTTCCAGCGGCTTGCGGTACTGATCGACGACCAGCATACGGTCCCCGAGAAGGGCGAGTACGGCGGCCGCCCCGGGATGACGCACGATTTCCCGCGTCGCCGTCGCCCCGTTCGGCAGCAGTACGGTATCGACCTGCAGCGATATGATTTTACCGTCAAAGATCGGTTCCGTCTTGATCGTTTCTTCCGGCCGCCTGCTTGTTTGTTTATCTTCCATATCCTTCCACTCCTGTCCGGTTTAGGGTCATCGCGATCGATCCGCTCCAAAGGTATAACTTGTCCGAGCGCCGCATACGCTTCATTATATCAAAGATTGATAGCGGAGGCTTCGGGTCATGAAAAAGTATTTAAGAGAGCGGAATATGCAGCTCGTCGGCAAAGCATGGGAAATCCGGCATCATTTGCGGCAGCTGGCCAAATCGCCGGCCAGCCGGCACATAACGCTGCACAGTTATTTGGCGGCAGGCAGCCCGTCCGGCGCGCGGCGCGCGCATCTGGCCGCCGTGAAGAACGTCGACGGCGCCGCAGCCGCATCTGCGCCTCCAGCCGTGCCGTCCCGTTCTTCGAGCCGCTTCATGCGTTCGTCCGAACGATAACGGCCGATAAAAAATCGCTTTCCGTCCGGACCGCTCCATTCAAGGACGGCAAGGACGGAAAGCGATTCATCGGCGCCGCGAAGCGGCCTGTTCGATCAGCGCGACGACAAGTTCGGCCGTCTTGGCCAAATCGACCGCACGGATTTGCTCGTTCGTCGTATGAATATGCTCGTAACCGATAGCGAGATTGACGGTGGGCACGCCCAGTCCGTTGAAAATGTTGGCATCGCTTCCCCCGCCCGAGCGAAACGTTCGGGGCTTGCAGCCGATCGATGCAATCGCCGCCTTCGCCAGCTCCACGACCGGATCGCCGTCGTCATGGCTGTAAGCCGGATAAACGATCTCGCTCTTGAATTCGCCTCGCGCGTTATATTCCTGCGCCGCGCTGCTGACAGCGTCGCGCATTGCGGCGATCTGACGGTCCAGCTTCTCCCGGGCGATGCTTCGCGCCTCCGCCTCGAGTCTCGCATAGTCGCAGACGATATTCGTCGCGCCGCCTCCTTCGATTTTTCCGATATTGGCTGTCGTTTCCTCGTCGATTCGGCCGAGCGGCATCCGGGCGACCGCTTTTGCCGCGACCTGGATGGCGCTGATTCCGTCCTCGGGATTGACGCCCGCATGCGCCGACTTGCCGAAAAATTCGATCGTGATTTTCGCCTGTGTCGGCGCGGCGACCGCAATCGCGCCGATCTCACCGTTCGAATCGAGCGCATAGCCGAACTCCGCTTCCAGCTTGGACGCATCGAGCGCACGCGCGCCGGCAAGCCCCGCTTCCTCTCCGGCCGTAATGACGAATTGGACGCGGCCGTGTTTCACTTTCCGCTCCTTCAGCACGCGGATCGCTTCCAGCATGGCCGCAATGCCGGCCTTGTCGTCGCTGCCCAGAATCGTCGTCCCGTCGCTGCGGATGTACCCGTCCTCGTCAAGCCGCGGCTTGATGCCGCGCCCGGGCGCAACGGTGTCCATATGCGAGGTGAAGAAAATGACGGGCGCGTCCGGCGCGCCGGACGGTTCGAGAACGGCAAAGAGGTTATTCGCGGCATGGCCTGACTTTGCCATCGAATCGTCCTCGCTCACGTCCAGTCCGAGTTCGCCGAATTTGCGGCGCAAAATGAGGCTGATCTCCCGCTCGTGCTTCGTTTCGCTGTCGATCCGCACAAGCTCCATAAATTCGTTCACTAAACGGTCGCGGTTAACCATCGGCCTTCCCTCCGTCCGACTTTATCGTATACAATAGAGATAGCGATTTTTTTCCGAAAGGGGTGCTGCCTCATGCGCAATTCGAAATTTTTCAAAATCGTTATTTATTTGGTGCTCGCTTCCATGCTGCTGTCCACGATCGTGGCAGGCGCCGGCATGCTGTTCTATTAAGCCGGGTAGCCGAACACCCGTTGAAAATGAGGGATCATTTCTGCGGCCGCCCGTTCGACCGTCATATTGAGACCGGTCAAGTCGTTGAACGAGGTGACGCCGTATTCCCGGATGCCGCAAGGAATAATGCCCGCGAATCCTTCTGCGGCCAGTCCGGACCGGATATTGAGCGCAAAGCCGTGGCTCGTGACGAATCCTTTTCGTTTGCGGGCCTTATTGAATTTCACTCCGATCGCCGCGATCTTCTCCTCCCCGACCCATACGCCCGTGTAGGCGGCTTTGCGTCCGCCCGCGATGCCGTAATCGGCCAGCCAATCGATGATCACCTGCTCCAGATTGCGCAAATACGCATGCAGGTCGAGACCGGCCGCATCCAGATAAAGCAGCGGATAGCCGACCAGTTGGCCCGGACCGTGATACGTAATATCCCCGCCGCGGTCGATTTCGAAGAGCTCGATTCCCTTTTCCCGCAATTCCCGCTCTCCCAGCAGCAAATGCTCGGGATGACGGTCCGTTCCGATCGTATAAGTCGGCGGATGCTGGAGGAGGAGCAGCGTATCCGGCCGCTCCCCGGCGTCGATTTCGCGTACGTACTTCTTCTGCATCTCCCACGCTTCGCCGTAACCGATCGAAGGGATATACCGCGTCTCCAGTCGTCTGTCAGCCACGTTCTGCCACCCCCGTGCTAGTACAATTTCGTATCCAAGTCGTAACTTTCCAGATTGTCCTTGACGCGCTGCAGAAACCGGCCGCAGATGACGCCGTCCAAAATCCGGTGGTCCAGCGACAGGCAAATGTTGACCATCGAACGGACGGCAATCATGTCGTTGATGACGACCGGACGCTTGACGATCGATTCGAATGTCAAAATGGCCGCCTGCGGATAGTTGATGATCGGCTTGGACAAGATCGATCCGAATGAGCCGGTATTGTTCACCGTGAACGTGCCGCCCTGCATATCGGACAGATTCAGCTTGCCTTCGCGCGTCCGGCGCGCCAGATCGTCGATTTCCCTGGCCAGTCCGGCGATATTTTTCTGATCCGCGTTTTTGATCACAGGCGTCAGTACGGAATCTTCCGTGCCGACCGACATCGACAGGTTGATCTCCCGCTTGACGATAATTTTGTTGACCGCCCATACGGAGTTCATAATCGGATAATCTTTGATCGCATTGACGACGGCCTTCATCATGAACGCCAGATAAGTCAGGTTGATGCCCTCGCGCTTGCGGAATTCGTCCTTCAGCTTGTTGCGAAGGATGACCAGGTTCGTCACGTCGGCTTCGATCATCGTCCATGCGTGAGGAATTTCCGACACGCTCTGCCGCATCCGGCTGGCAATGGTATTGCGCACCGGGGTCACGTCGATGAAATATTCGCCAGGTCCGGGTACGGACTGCCCTTGCACCTCCACCGTCGGAATTTTGGGCGTCTCCGACAGATGCAGGCCGGACGAACGGACGGGAACTTTCACCTCATCGATCGCGACGACGCTCCCCGTGTTCGTGCGGTTCGCATCCTGGCCGGAAGAAGCTTGACGCTCCTTTCCTTCCTGCCCGTCCGGTTTGCTCTCCGCTCCGGAGGCGGCAATATAGGCAAGAACGTCCTTGCGCGTAATGCGTCCGCCCATGCCCGTACCCGTAACCTGCCGCAAATCGATGCCATGCTCCGCGGCCAGGTACTGGACGGCAGGGGAATAGCGGCCGCGCATGCTCTCTCCGGTCGCTTTCGCTTGCGCCGCCGCGTCATCCCCGGCCTGACCGCCGCCGGGAGCTCCGGTCGCCGTTTCCCCGGATACTTCATCCGTCTCCACCAGACAGATCGCCGTCCCTACCGGCACCGTTTCCCCGTTGCCTACCAATATTTTGACGAGTTTTCCGGATACGGTGGATGGCAATTCCGCGTTTACTTTATCCGTAATCAAATCGCAGATCGGCTCATACTTCTCGATATGATCGCCCGGCTGCTTCAGCCATTGGCTGATCGTCGCCTCCACCAATGATTCCGCCAACTGCGGCAAAATAATTTCCGTCACCGTTTTCATACTCATCCTCCCCTTGCCGGGACTGACTTGCCTTTCTGAACGTATTCGGCCTTTCAAGGCCTTTTAAAGAGACCTTTTAATATAACGCCAGCTGCCGCATGGACTCCTTCAGTTTATCTTTGTTCAACATAAAAAATTTCTCCCCGGGCGGATTGATCGGCATAGCCGGCACATCCGGCCCGCATAGCCGCATAATCGGCGCATCCAGCTCATAGAGCAGCTCTTCGGCGATCAGCGCCGCCACTTCCGCCCCGACGCCGCCCGTCTTGTTGTCCTCGTGCACGATCAGCACCTTGCCCGTGCGGCGCACCGCCTCCAGAATCGCCTCCCGGTCGAGCGGCTGCAACGTTCGCAAGTCGAGAATATGCGCGCTGATCCCTTCCTCTGCAAGCTCTTTTGCCGCTTCCATCGCAAAAAAGAGAGGGAGGCTGTAGCCGATAACGGTTATGTCGTCCCCTTCGCGGAGCACATTCGCTTTCCCGATCGGCACGGTATAGTCGCCTTCCGGCACTTCACCGCTGATCATGTTGTAGCATTTTTTATTTTCAAAGAATAAGACCGGGTCCGGATCGCGTACCGCCGCCTTGAGCAACCCTTTGACGTCGTAAGGCGAATAGGGGGCGACGATTTTCAGTCCGGGCGTTCCGAAGAAAACCGACTCGGGGCATTGCGAATGGTACAACCCTCCGAACACCCCTCCGCCGATCGGCGCCCGGATGACGACCGGACAGTTCCAATCGTTATTGGAGCGGTAGCGGATTTTGGCCGCTTCGCTGATAATCTGGTTCGTCGCCGGCAGCATAAAATCGCTGTACTGCATTTCCGCGATCGGCTTCATGCCGTACATGGCCGCGCCGATCGCCACGCCGACGATCGCCGATTCGGAAAGCGGCGTGTCGAGCGCCCTCAGCTCGCCGAATTGTTCGTACAGACCCTTTGTCGCTGTGAAGACGCCGCCTTTGACGCCAACGTCCTCGCCGAGCACAAATACATTTTCGTCGCGCTCCATCTCTTCCCTCATCGCCTGCCTGAGCGCTTCAAGATACGAAATAGCCGGCATTCAATATCCCCCTTCCGGCGCATCGTCCGCATACACGTGGAGCAGCGCATCCTCCGGCGCGGGGAATGGCGCCCGGTCCGCCTCGTCCGTCGCCTCATCGAGCAGCTTGCGAATCGTCTGATTCAGCTCCTCGTCCGCTTCCTCGCTCCAAATGCCGCAATCGATCAAATACTGCTTGAACCGCGGCAGCCCGTCGCGTTTGCGGTGCTCCTCCACTTCCTCTTTCGTGCGGTAAGCCATATCGTTATCGGACGTCGAATGCGGCGACAGCCGGTAAACCATCGCTTCGATCAGCGTCGGGCCTTCGCCCGCAATCGCGCGCTGCCGCGCCTCCTTCACCGTTCGATAAACCTCCAACGGATCGTTGCCGTCGACTCTGACGCCGGGAAAGCCATAGCCGATCGCGCGGTCGCATACCCTTCCGCCAAGCTGGCGATGAGCCGGTACCGAGATGGCATACTGGTTGTTCTGGCACATAAAAATGACAGGGAGCTTGTGAACGCCGGCAAAATTGCAGCCTTCGTGGAAATCCCCCTGATTGCTCGAGCCTTCTCCGAACGACGTGTACGCGACCAGTTTCTCGTTCTTCATCTTGGCCGACAGCGCGATGCCGACGGCGTGAGGGACCTGCGTCGTCACCGGGCTCGATCCGGTCACAATCCGCAGCCTACGGCTGCCGAAATGGCCCGGCATCTGCCGGCCGCCGCTCGTAATGTCGGCAGCTTTGGCAAATACCGAGAGCATCAGCTCCTTCAGCGTCATGCCGACGGCCAGCACAAAACCGTAATCCCGATAATACGGCAAAAAATAATCTTTCTCCCGGTCAAGAGCAAAAGCCGCCGCGACCTGCGCCGTTTCCTGGCCGATGCCCGACACGTGGAAATTGATTTTGCCCGATCGCTGCAGCAGCAGGACGCGTTCGTCGTATCTTCTCGCCATCAGCATCGTCCGGTACATATCGAGCGCCTGTTCGTCGGTCAGTCCAAGAGCGGCATGGTCCGAAGTCTGTTGAACAGATCCGAATGAGGTCATCGATCGTCCTCCTTATATCCAAGCTATTAAAACCTGGTACTAATACTTGATATCATTATACCGCTTATTTCCGCAAAAATAAAATCGACGATTATTATTCAGATGACAAGCGATTTGCCGTCGATGGCCAGCATCGCTTCGGCTACCGCTTCGGACAACGTCGGATGGGGATGAACCGCCCGCCCTATTTCCCAATGGGCGGCATTCAGACCGACCGCAACGGAAGCCTCGGCGATCAGTTCGGTCGCATGCGGGCCGATCAGATGCACGCCCAATATGTCGCCGCTCGCCCGGTCCGTCACGACTTTGGCGAAGCCTGCGGCATGTCCGGCCACGATCGCTTTCGCAATGGCTTGAAACGGCACGCGTCCGACCGCGACGTCATATCCTTTCGCTTTCGCTTGTTCTTCGGTCATGCCGATCGCGGCGATTTCCGGACGCGAATAGATGCAGCGCGGAATTTGCCGGAAATCCGTTCCGGAAAGCCCGACGCCGCACAGATGTTCCGCAGCCGCAATGCCTTCGTGCGCGGCGGCATGGGCTAGCTGCAAGCCGCCGATTACATCGCCGATCGCGTAAATATGCGGTTCCGATGTCTGAAAGTTTTGGTTCACCTGAATAAAACCGTCTTTCAGACAGACATCCGTATTTTCCAGACCGATGCCGGCCGTATTCGGTTCCCGGCCCACCGACACCAGCATGTATTCCGCCGTCCATTCGACGTCGCCGTCGGCAGTGGCCGCCGTAACGGAAATACCGTCATGATGCCGACGCACCGTTTCCGCCTTGAAGGTAACTCCGGTCGCGATCCGCACGCCCCTTCGGCGCAGCTGGCGGGCCAGCTCTTCGGCGATGTCGCGGTCTTCATTCGGCAGCAGCCTGGGAGCACTTTCGGCTATCGTGACCTCGACGCCGAAATCGTTCAGCATGGAAGCCCATTCGACGCCAATGACGCCGCCTCCGACAATAAGAATCGAAGCGGGCAATTTCTCCAGCCGCAGAACATCGTCGCTTGTCAGAATGCGTTCGCCGTCCGTTTCCAGACCGGGCAGCTGACGCGGACGCGAACCCGTCGCAATAATGAGATTGGCGGGGACAACGGATTCCGTCTCTCCGTCTGCCATTTCGACTGCGATCGCGCCGCTGCGCGGCGAAAAAATAGAAGGACCGATTACCCGACCTTTTCCATATATCATTTGAATGCCATGCTTCTTCATCAAATGCTGCAGCCCGTTGTGCAGCTGCCGGACGGTTTCTTCCCTTCTGGCCAATACGCGCCGGAAGTCGAGCGCGACGCTTCCGTCCACCTTGACGCCGAATTGCTCCGCTTCGAGCAAACCGGCGTATACTTCCGCGCTGCGCAGCATCGCCTTGCTCGGTATGCAGCCCCGGTGCAGACATGTACCGCCCAGCTTGTCCATCTCAACGATCGCTACCCGCTTGCCTTCCTGGGCGGCGCGTATCGCAGCCGTATATCCTCCGGGTCCTCCGCCCAGAATCGCAACATCCACTTCTATCGCCATTTCGATACTCCCTCCGTTTATCGCCGGTTTTGGCGATCGTATACAAGACCGTACGGTCACGGTCGATGTTGGCTTCGTTCCATCGTTCTATTGTAACTGTTTTTTGGAATCAAGGAAAAGGTATTATTTTATATGCGCTTACATGAATCGAATGGACAGTATGGCGGGAAAAAGGTAAAATTAAAGTACTCAACTTTCGCAGTATGA